>DASYKL010000164.1:0-13454 GCA_035995405.1 Chloroflexota bacterium | reverse complement strand
CTTTGTCGGCGACGCGATTGCCGCCGTCGCGGCAGAAACACTGCAGATCGCGGAGTACGCTGCCAGCCTCATCGAAGTCGAGTACGAGGAGCTACCGGCGGTGTTCGATGCGCTCGACGCCATGTCCGACGCGGCGCCGGTGCTGCACCCTGAACGAACCAGCTACCAGGGCGCGCCCGAATTGCCGCCGATTCCCAACCTGCAGGGCTACAACGTCCTTGGCAAAGGTGACATCAGCCAGGGCTTCGCCGAAGCTGAATTGGTCTTCGAACACACGTTCAGCACGCCTGCCAGCCACCAGGGCTATATCGAGCCGCGCGCCTGCGTGGTGGACGTGTCTCCAGCGGGTCGCATGCGGATCTGGAGTAGCTGCCAATCACCATATGCGCTCCGCGATGCGCTCGCCCGTTTGTTCAATCGGCCGAGCGAAGAGGTCGTCGTCGAAGCAACGCCCGTCGGCGGCTCGTTTGGCGCCAAGGGCAGTGTGGGTCCGGAGGCCATTGTCTGTTTGCTGGCGCGACGCGCCGGCCGTCCCGTGAAATTCGCGCCCAGCAATGCCGAAGAGCTGGTGGCGGGTAATCCGCGTCATCCATCCAGCATCACGCTGAAGACCGGTGTCAAACGCGACGGCACACTGGTTGCTCGCGAGGCCCGAATTGTGATGGACGGCGGCGCATACGGCGCATACAAGCCAACCGCCAATGTCATCCTGCCGTCGACAACTCGTGCACTTGGTCCCTACCGGATTGCGCACACCCGCATCGAGTCGCTGTTTGTCTACACCAACAACATTCCTGGTGGAGTCGCCCGTGCGCCCGCGCAACCGCAAGTTGTATTCGCCGGCGAATCGCAGATGGACCTCATCGCGCATGAGCTGGGCCTGGATCCGGTCGAGTTTCGTCTGCGCAACATTATTGAGGAAGGGGATGTCTGGCCCCACAACGGCAAGTTCGAAGGGGTAATGACCCGCCAGGTGCTCGAGTTACTCCGCGATCGGTCGGACTGGAGCACACCGCTCGGACCGTTCCGCGGCCGCGGCATGGCCATGACCGAGCGACCGATCAACGCCGGAGCCAGCGGACTGACGGTCACGCTGCACGATGATGGCACGGCCACGGCCCTCACCGGAATCGCCGATTGCGGCACCGGCGCTCACACCATCATGCGCCAGATCCTGGCCGAAGAGCTGCATCTGCCCTACGACGCCATCGACATCGAGATCGGCAACACTGATGAGGCGCTCTTCGACGCCGGTATGGGTGGCAGCAAACACACGTTCAGCTTGACGGTTTCGGCGGTCAACACCTCTGGTCAATTGATGGCTCAGCTGCGCGACGTGGCGGCCGAACAACTGGAGTGCTCTACGGACGACCTGGAGCTCGTCGGTGAGTCGTTTCAAGTGCGCGGCCACGCCGGCTTGAACGTCCGTGTGCAGGAGGTCGCCGCGAAGGCTGCCTCGCGGGCGGGTGGCAGCCTGGCGGCAGAGTCGTCAGGACCGGGACGCGACGACCGGGCCCCGCAATCGTGCATTGTGGCCTATGCGGCGGAGGTCGAGGTTGACCCTGAGACAGGGCAAATTACACCGATCACCTTGACGGCGGTTCACGACGTCGGCCGGGCAATCAATCCCCAGCTCCTGCAGGCGCAGATCGACGGCGGCACGATTCAGGGTTTGGGCCAGGCGCTGATGGAAGACCTTGGCCGAGCGGATGGGCGGGTACTCGCCACGAATCTGGGTGACTACAAGTTGCCCACATCGGCGGACATTCCGCGCTTGGTCAGCGCTTTCGTCGAGGATGCGCCCGGGCCAGGACCCTATGCGGCCAAGGCCGTCGGCGAGCTGAGCAACGTCACCGTGCCGGCCGCACTTGCCAACGCCGTAGCCCGGGCGTGCGGCGCACGGGTGATGGATCTGCCCTTGACGGCCGAGCGCATCCTGGCGGCCATTCAGGGCTCGCACCAGCAGCCAGACTGAGCTACAGTGTGAGGTTGTAGGCCTCGGAACGAAGGCTCAAGACCACGATGCGGGTGAACACGCGAGGTGGATCTATGACTGGTATATTGGCTCTCGTAACCATCTTTGTGGTGGCGTTGCTGGTGGTCGGTCTGGCAGTACTGGCCTTGTGGTGGGCCAACGAGAGCGGCTTCAACACCTGATAGATAGTCGGCTGCCTAGCGCAGCGGCGAAAACGTTGCCGGCACCATGTGCCTGACCAGCTGGGCCACGGGCCGCGCTTCGGTGTGTGCCGGCCACAGGTGTTTGTCGCGGAGCTCGGCGCGCACCTGGTCGCGATGGTCCCAATTCTTGTACGGGAAGAGCTGATAGAGGCGGTTGAGGTTGCCGAGATCACTGGTCCATATCCCGCCCACCGGGTAGACCCCGTGTCGACCCGGATACGCCGCCGAAAATGCCTCGGCGACCCCTGGCAGCGCGCCCGCGGGATAGGTGTACATCCGCAGTTCGTACACGCCTCCAAGCTCGTGGACACCACCGTGATGCTCCATGCCTTTGATCGGTAGGAGGATGTCCGATTCCTGTGACAGCAGCAGGTCGCTGCCGGCGGGTGGCCAGGTACCGCTCGGGTCTTTCGCCGCGGCGGCGCGGACGTCGGCTCGCTGTTGCAAGCTCTCATAGCCCCAGATGTGGAGCACCTGATTGAGCGGCCCAATCTCCGTGTGCCAGAAGCCGTACAGCTCCGAATACTTCGAGCGGGCTGCGAGCCCGTTGCCAAAACGCTGCTCGTATTCACCGACGCAGCCTGATTTAAGGTTGTACGTGCGTATCTCGTAGATCATTCAGTCCCCGGTCGCGAGCGTACCATCCATCCGCTCACGGGCGACCGGCCGACTGAACATGCGGCAGGTGATTGAGTAGCGCCATGGCCCGCGGTGCGGCGGCGGACCGACGCGTGTTGCGACTTTCGCCCGATGTGCATCCCGCCAGACCGCGGCAGCATTGTGCGTAGGAGAGTCCATCTCACGATGCCTTCCAGCACCATTCCACCCACCCCCGCGCCATCAACGAGCGCGCCGTCCGCGCCCCGCCGCCCCCGGCCTACCTGGCGATGGTGGTTGAGTGCGCTGGCATTGTTCGCGCTGAATTACGTGCTGGTCTCACTCCTTCTGCCCGCTCCGTCCACCCAACGTGTCGCCATTCCGTACACCGTCTTCAAACAGCAGGTCGACGCCAGCAACGTCGCGGCGATAACGGCCACGGCGGACCAGATCCAGGGTCGTTTCAAACAGCCCGTCCCCTACACCGCGCCCGGCGCGACCCAGGCCGCCCAGGTGACGGCCTTCTCCACCGTCCAACCAACGTTCTCGGATCCAACCCTGGAGGCCCTCCTCGAGCAACAGGGTGTAGTAGTCAACGCCACGTCGCTCGATCAGACGACGCCCTGGTGGCTGAATCTGCTCCTGAGTTTTGGCCCCACACTGTTGCTGATCGGCGGTTTCGTCTGGCTCTCCGGTCGAATGAGCCAGTCCTCGGGGGGTGGTCTGTTTGGTATCGGCCGGAGCCGGGCGAAACGCTACGACGAGGCGCTGGACGAATCCAAGCGCATCACCTTCAACGACGTCGCGGGCATCGACGAAGCCAAAGGCGAGCTGGTCGAAATCGTCGATTTTCTCAGAGAGCCGCAGAAGTACACCCGTCTCGGTGGTTCCGTGCCGCGCGGCGTGCTGCTGGTAGGGCCGCCAGGGACAGGTAAAACGCTGCTCGCCAGGGCAGTCGCGGGCGAGGCGAAAGTGCCGTTTTTCAGCATGGGCGCCAGCGAGTTCGTCGAGATGGTCGTCGGCGTCGGCGCGGCACGTGTGCGTGACCTGTTCAAGCAAGCCCGCGAGGCGGCACCGGCAATCATCTTCATCGACGAGCTGGACGCCATCGGCCGCGCCCGCGGCGGCTCGGCCAGCTTCGGCGGCAACTCCGAGCAGGAGCAGACCCTGAACCAGATTCTGACTGAGATGGACGGCTTCAGCTCAGACGAGGCGGTCATCGTGCTGGCGGCAACGAACCGCTCAGACGTCCTTGACCTGGCACTCCTGCGACCGGGCCGCTTCGACCGCCGCGTCATCGTGCAGCCGCCGGATAAGTTCGGCCGCGCGGCCATCCTGAAGGTCCATACCCGCAAAGTGCCGCTCGCGCCGGACGCCAACCTGTCACTGGTCGCCTCGAGCACACCGGGTCTTGTCGGCGCGGACCTGCGCAACCTGGTGAACGAAGCGGCGCTCCTCGCCGCGCGACGTGGCGAGGACGCGGTGCACCTGGCCGACTTCATGGACGCTCTGGAGAAAATTGCGCTCGGTCCTGCGCGGCCGATCGTTCTGAGTCCTGCCGAGCGCGAGCGTATCGCATACCACGAAGGCGGGCATGCCATCCTGGGCCTCATCCTGCCGGGCGCCGACCCCGTCAGCCGCGTGACGATCACCCCGCATGGCCAGGCGCTAGGGGTGACGTACCAGCGACCGGAGGATGACCGGCACAACTACGACGAGGCCTACCTGCGCTCGCGCATCGTCGGCGCGATGGGCGGCCGCGCGGCGGAAGAAGCGGTGTATGGCACGCGGACGACCGGTGCTGAGAGCGACATGCAGCAGGCCACGACCATTTCGCGCCAGATGGTGACTCGCTGGGGCATGAGCGAAAAGCTCGGCCCAGTTGCTCTGGCTCAGCGCAGTGACGGCTTCCTGGACCCAGCCGAAGGTGAGGCGCCCATGCCCGGTGCATGGCGCCCCTACAGCGAAGAGACCGCTCGCTTGATCGATGCCGAAGTGCGGCGGGTACTGGACGAGTCGTACGCCGACGCGCTACGGCTACTGCGGCAGCAGCGGCACGAGCTCGATGCGCTGGCGCAGGCCCTGCTGGAGCGCGAAACGTTGGACGAGCAGGAAATCCTGCACGTCACTGGACTGCGACCGGCGGCACGTCCTGGAGTGCTGCAGCTGCCCATCGCAGCGTTCGGCCGCAAAGGCTGAGAACAGCCTTTTTTTAGTCAGTTGCCGCCAACGGTGCGAATTTCCAACATCGCGCTCGCAAAGTCAGGGCTGGTGCCCGCGGCAGTGCTGCGGTACGCGCGCATGGTGTATTGACCTGGCGCTGACAGGTCGTACGTGATCACCGTTTGCGCGTCAGCCGCGATCTCACGGCGGGCCACGAGTTTGTCGATCTCGAACACGTACGGTCCGCCGGCGGTGATCACCAGCATCTGGGTCGCGCCAGGTAATTCCTCGTACGTGGTGGAGGCAAAATGACCGTCCAGGATCGTCACGCGGAGTGTCTGGCTGTCTTGTTGGGGTGCGGCGATGGGGCTGCCGCTCACTATCGGGAGTCCTGCCTGACTGATCGGCTCGCTACGAGAGGTGCAGCCGACGAGCAGCGCCGCGGCGGCGGCCATCGAAACGAATCGCACTGACATGAGTGAAGCGTGGCTCCTGTCTTTCGTAATTCGAGCATCGCGCCGAGGACCGCCGAGCCGCATGGTTCGGCAGGCGTACGACGATTGGGACCTTCGACCGACGTGGCCCCCACGTCACGAGAAGCACCGAACGAGCTGTCCGCGGTACGCTCGCGGCGCATGTCGCTCGCACCGCCTGCTTTTCACCACCTCCATCTGAATTCCGTAGATCCAGACGCGGCCATCGACTTCTACACCGCCCAATTCCCGACGACGACCCGAACGACCTGGGGCGGCTTTCCCGCGCTCGCCTCGCCAAACGACGTGCTGATCCTGTTCACCCAGGTGTCGACGCCGCCGCCCACAGCTCCGCAGAGCGCCATCTGGCACTTCGGCTGGCACGTCCCTGACGCACGCGCGGCACTGCAAACGTACAGAAATCGTGCGGGCCTGAAGCTCCTGCCGCTCTATACCGGCGATGCGGACGGAACCGTCCTCGTCAGCAGCGATACCTGGCCAGGCACCGGCGGTATCCTCGGGCGGACCATCGCCCAGATCGGCGAAGCCAAAGCCAGTGGCGTCGAACCCACACGCAGCGGCGGCTTCGCCTACATGGCGGGGCCGGACAACGCGATCGTCGAATACGCCGGCAATCACCCCGCCGAGCGCTTCAACCACGTCCATATGTTCCAGGAGGACCCGCTGTGTGCCGAGCTGTGGTACCAGCGGCACTTGGGCGCGGCGCTGCTCACGAACCGAACAGGCTCCGTCGCCATCACCGACACAACGTGCCATGTCGAGCGAAGCCCGGATCGAACCTTCCCCGCGCTCGAACAAGAAGGCCTGTTCAGGAGCCCGTCAGGCGGCGTAGCGTTTGGTGACGTCTGGTTACCGTGGTACATGCGCCAGGGCGACCAGGCTCTGGCGAGCACCCAGGGCAACCTCTACGACCACATCGCCCTGGGAGTTACCGACCTCGACGCCTGGCGAGACAAGCTCCAAACCGAGTCTGTTCCGTTCCTCAGGGCACCCTACCGTCTCGGCGCCACCCGGGCCTTGATGGTCTGCGGCCCTAGCCAGGAAGCCATCGAGCTTGTAGAAGTCCCGCGCTGACGTACCGCGTACGGCCCAGGGGAAACTGGACAGTCCACAACAACCCCTGTCTGTCGACCTCCTGAGATACGCTAGCCAGCGTGATCGGTCCGTATTACGGCCTCTCTTTACGTAAGAGATCGCCAGTCTCCGCCAGAACCCCCGCCGACACCGTCGGCGAACGCTTTGGCCGTATGCGCGACAACGGCGAACGGCTCCTGGCCGAGCCGTTCAAAGGCCTGACCACCGACGGCAACGTCATCCCAGGTCTCTATCCCCTCACGCCAACCGGCGTCTCTACTGATCCAATCCGCCGCGCCGCGATCGACTTCCTGGCTACGCTCAATGCCACCGAACGCGACCAGGCGACATTTGACCTCTCCTCCGACGCGTGGCGCCGTTGGTGGAATATCCACCCCTTCCTCATGCGCCACGGCCTCCAACTGGAAGACCTGCAGCCCCACCAGCGAGAAGCCGCGCTACAGCTCGTTGAGCACACCCTCAGCGCCAGCGGGTACCGCACCGCCCGGGACGTCATGCGCCTGAACCACACCATCGGCGAGATCACCGGCAGCTGGACCGAGTACGGCGAATGGGTCTACTTCATCAGTCTGTTCGGCGAGCCAGCCGAGCACGAGCCATGGGGTTGGCAAATCGATGGCCACCACCTGATCGTCAATTGCTTTGTCATCGGCGACCAGGTCGTGATCACCCCCGTGTTCATGGGCTCCGAGCCCGTAGTCGCCGAAACCGGCATCTACCGCGGCACGAGCATCCTGCAACCCGAGCAAAACGATGGCCTGGAGTTCATCACCACGTTGACTGCCAACCAGCGCAGCAAAGCCATTCTGTACGACTCCATCTCGCCGACCGTATTGCCACCGGAGCGCGGCATCGGTTCCGACGGCCGAACCCAGACAGCCGCTTTTCGCGACAATGTCCAACTGCCCTACGAGGGCATCCGCTCGACCGACCTGACTGCCGGCCAGCGTGAGCAATTGCTGCGTCTGGCAGCGCTCTATACCGCTAAGCTGCGGCCGGGACACGCCGCGCTCTGGCAGGACACCGTCCGTCAGCATCTCGACGACACGTACTTCATGTGGATGGGCGGCACTGGCCCGGAGGACGTGTTCTACTACCGCATCCATAGCCCGGTGCTCGTCATCGAGTTCGACCACCAACCAGGCATCGCGTTCGATAGCGACGAGCCAACGCGAGCACATATTCACACCGTCACTCGCACCCCGAATGGCAATGACTACGGCAAGGATTACCTGCGGCAGCACCATGCGCGATTCGACCACCGCAACGGGCAGCACGTGGTCAGAACCTGACGGCTACACTCGCCCTTTTTTCTCATCGGCGACAGGCGACAGCGGCGTATACTCAATGCAACCCCCTCCCCTACGGGGTGGGCCGAACCGCTGGAAGCGAGCTCCCCGCCCATGCAGAGTGACAAAAAACAAATCCTGAATCGTCTGGCGACCATCGAAGGCCATCTCAAAGGCATCCGCAAGATGGTCGAGGCGGACCAGTACTGCGTCGACATCGTCAAGCAGTCCTATGCCGTCGAGCGCGCCCTCAAAGCATTCGAGTCCGCACTCCTGGAAGGCCATCTGGCTTCGTGCGTCCCCAATGGCTTCAAAGAAGGCCGCGACGACGAGATGATCCGCGAGCTCGGCGAGCTTTTCGAGTTGTCCCGAAAGTAGTTCCGTCCATGGCCGTCCAGACAGATCTTGCCCCCACGTCGCCAGCGGAGGTCACCCTTCCCGTCACCGGGATGACGTGCGCCTCCTGTGTGCGGCGCATCGAAAAAGCGCTGCACAAGATCGACGGCGTGCAGGAAGCGAGTGTCAACCTCGCCACCGAAAAAGCGAGCGTCGTCTTCGACCCGCGCGTCACCTCACCCGACCACATGCGCGCGGCCATCGAAAAGGCAGGCTATCGCGTCGGCGAGCCGCCCACAGGCGCTGGCGCGCCGTCGCCGGCTGCACCCGCGTCAGTCGAAAACGTAATAGAGGTCGAACGCCAGCGCGAAATCGACGATCTCCAGCGCAAGTGGACCGTCAGCCTCGGCGCAGGCCTGGCCATGATGGCACTGATGTACCTGCCGCTGAACATCGCCATGGATGTTCTCGCGCCGCTGCTGCTCATCGTCGCCACCGCTGTTCAGTTCTGGGCCGGTGCGCCGATCTACCGCGCTACCTGGGCCGCCGCCCGCCATGGCAGCACCAACATGCACACGCTGGTCGCCGTCGGTACGAGCGTCGCCTATGGCTACAGCGCCTTCGTCACGCTGTGGCCGCGTCTGGCCCAACAGTGGGGTTTCCCGGCTCACCTGTACTACGAGACCTCGATCGTCATCATCGCCCTTATCCTGCTCGGCCGCTGGCTGGAGGCCCGGGCGAAGAAGCAGACCTCCGCCGCTATCACCGCTTTGACGGGCCTGCAGGCCAGGACCGCCCGCGTCATTCGCGATGGACTCGAGCAAGACGTCCTGATCGAAACCGTGCAGGTTGGCGATCTCATCCGTGTGCGACCTGGCGAAAAGGTGCCCGTCGACGGGGTGATCGTCGAGGGTCGCAGCGCCCTTGACGAAAGCATGCTCACTGGCGAATCGCTACCGGTCGAGCGAGGACCGTCCGAGGAAGTGATCGGCGCCACGCTGAATAAGACCGGCTCGTTCGTGTTCCGCGCGACGCGCGTCGGCCGCGACACCGCGCTCGCCCAGATCGTGCGGCTCGTCGAAGATGCGCAGGGCTCCAAGGCGCCGATGCAGCGCCTCGCCGACCGTATCTCCGAAGTCTTTGTGCCGGCCATTCTCGCCCTGGCTGCCCTGACCTTCCTCGGCTGGCTTGGACTGGGCCCTAACGGCGACCAAAAGCTGTCGTTGGCGTTGCAAGCGGCTATCGCGGTGCTGATCATCGCCTGCCCGTGCGCTCTGGGCCTCGCCACGCCGACCGCGATTATGGTCGGCACGGGCAAGGCCGCCGAGCACGGCATGCTGATTCGCGGCGGCGAAGCTCTCGAGGGCGCCCACCGCATCGACACAATTGTGCTCGACAAGACCGGCACGCTCACCCGCGGCAAGCCCACCGTCATCCAGATCGTCACCACCAACGACACAAGCCAGCAGGACTTGCTGCGCCTGGCCGCGGCGGCCGAAGTCGGCTCCGAGCATCCACTCGGCGAAGCGATCGTCGCCCGCGCCCAGCAGCTTGGTCTGGTCCTGCCTCGCGCTGAGCAGTTCCAGGCCTTCGCCGGCCAGGGCATCCAGGCCCGTATCGACGGCCGCGAAGTGCTGCTCGGCAACCGCGCCTTGTTCGAGAACTATGGCATTGCCCTGAATGGCCTCACCGAGCGCGCCAACGCTCTCGCCCGCTCCGGCGCCACCGCGCTGTTCGTGGCGATCGGGGACCAGCCCGCGGGGCTGATTGCCGTCGCCGACACGACGCGCCCCGAATCAGGCGCGGCCATCGAACAACTCGCCGCCCTCGGCCTCGAGGTGTGGATGCTGACCGGCGACAACCGCGCCACCGCCGAAGCGATCGCCCGTGACGTTGGCATCGACCACGTGCTCGCCGACGTGTTGCCCGAGCAGAAGGCCGAGACGATCAAACAGCTCCAGGCCCAGGGCAAGATCGTGGCGATGGTCGGTGACGGCATAAACGACGCACCCGCCCTGGCCCAGGCCGATCTGGGAATTGCCATAGGTACGGGTACCGATGTCGCCATGGCCGCGTCTGACATCACTCTGATTGGCGCTGATTTGAGAAGTATCGTCACCGCGATCGCGTTGTCCCGCAAGACCGTGTCGGTGATCAAACAAGGCCTGTTCTGGGCCTTTGCCTACAACCTCGTGCTGATTCCGGTGGCGATGGGCGTGCTGTACCCGCTGTTCGGCGTGCTGCTCAACCCGGTGCTGGCAGCCGCGGCGATGGCGATGAGCAGCGTCAGCGTGGTCACCAACGCGCTCCGCCTGCGTCGCTTCCAGGCGCCGTCCTCCGCGGCGGCCATCCAGCATCCACCACTGGGCGAGCGCTTTGCCGAGTACGCCTACGTGACTGCCATCGCTCTGGTGGCCTTGGCTGTCGGAGTCACCGCACTGACCTTCGGCCGCGCTGGCATGGGCAACGCCTCGCCAGGTATGACCATGGCTGCCGCCAACACGATCGACACCCCACCGGTCAGCCGCACCATCCAGGTCGCCACCACCGACGGCCTGCGTTTCGGTCCCGACATGCTGACGGTGCGAGCTGGCGAGACCATCGCCTTCGAGCTCAGCAATCCTGGTGCCGTGCCACACGAGTTCTTCGTCGGCACAGCAGCCGCACAGCAGGCCCACGAGCGCGAGATGAGCGGCGGTACGCCGATGCACGCCGACCCCGGCCAGGTCGACATTCCGGCCGGCGCGACGGCCCGTCTCGTCTACACCTTCGATCAACCCGGCACGCTGGAATACGGCTGCCACGTGGCCGGCCATTACGCCGCGGGCATGCGCGGCACCATCATCGTCACCCAAGCCTGAACAAATCCGTAAGGAGAACCAGCCTCATGGCAACGACCGTCCTCACCGTCCCCGATATCTCGTGTGAGCACTGCGAGCGGACGATCACCGGCGCGCTGACCCCCGTAGAAGGCATCCGCGCTGTCAACGTCGACATCCCCGCCAAGCAGGTCCACGTGGAGTACGACGAGAGCGTTGTCGATGTGGACAGAATGAAAGACGTCTTACAAGAGGAAGAGTACCCCGTCGCGTCGGCCTCCTAGCTGGCGCCCGTATGGCTACAAACCATCACCAACCACCCTTGACTAAGGCCCCTGACGCGCCCGATACGGCCGATGAGCGCCACCTGTTCGGCCACGGCCCGCAACACCCACGCGCGGTCCTGACCGACTTGGCCGCGGAAGCCGGCGCCGACGAAGAGCCCGACCGCTACGGCGAAGGCAGCCTCATCACCGACTTCGAGCGTGACATCGCCGCCCTGCTCGGCAAAGAGGCGGCCGTCTTCCTGCCCAGCGGGACTATGGCTCAGCAAATTGCACTGCGCATCTGGGCCGGTCGCGCTCGGACTTCGACCGTAGCGTTCCACCCCACATGCCACCTCGAGATCCACGAGCAGAAGGGCTACGAGCTTCTCCATGGGTTGCACGGCCGACTGGTCGGCGAGCGCTCGCAGCTGATCACCCTCGCCGACCTGCAGGCGACCCCCGGCCCGCTGGCGGCGCTGCTCCTCGAGCTGCCGCAGCGCGAAATCGGCGGCCAGCTGCCGTCCTGGTCGGACCTGGTAGCCCAAACAACATGGGCGCGCGAGCAAGGCGCGGCCGTCCACATGGATGGCGCCCGGCTCTGGGAATCTGGCCCGTTCTATCAGCGTCCCTACGCCGAAATCGCCGCGCTCTTCGACAGCGTCTACGTCTCGTTCTACAAAGGCATTGGCGCCATCGCCGGCGCAGCACTAGCCGGCCCAGCCGCCTTCATCAGCGAGGCACGATTGTGGCAGCGACGTCACGGCGGCAACCTGGTCCAGCTGTATCCGTTTGTCCTGTCCGCCCGCGCCAACTTGCGTCGGCGCCGCGAAAATTTCCGGGTCTACCGCGATCGCGCGCAGGCCGTGGCACGAGTGCTCACCGCGTTACCAGGTATCACCGTCAAGCCGGACCCGCCGCAGACGAACATGATGCACGTCTATCTCCAGTGCGACGCCGAAGCACTTGTCGAGGCAGCCGACGAGCTCGCGCGGACCGAACGCGTCCTGCTTTTCCGCCGCCTGATCCCTACCGGCGTACCTGGTGTCGCCGCGTTCGAGCTCACCATCGGCGACGCCGTGGAGGCGTTCACCGACCACGAGATCCAGGGCTATATCGAGCAGCTCATGGCCCGCGCCGGAGTCCAGCCGCGACGCACTCCGCTAGCCACTCCGGCCGCTGCTAATTAGACGTGCGCCGTCGGAACAGCCACGACGCTAAGGGTACCGCCACGACCAGAATGCCCACGCTCCACGCGACCGACAGCCAGCCGTAGTTGCCGATCGGCTCGCCCAACATCAAGGCCCGAACCGCCTCCACGATCTGGGTGATCGGCTGATTTTCGGCAAAGATTTTCAGGATCGGGTTCATGCCCTCCGCCGGCACGAATGTCGTGCTGGCAAAGGTGAGCGGAAACACCAGCACGAACGTGAGCCACTGCACCGCTTCGACACTCCTGGCGACGAGTCCAACAATGGCTGACAACCACGAGAACGCGAGCGTGAACAGCAACACGATGCCAGCGATCGCCAGCCAGTCAGTGAAGCTGGCGCTGCTGCGAAAGCCGATCACGAGTCCCACCACCAGCATCACGACTGTGGAGATGGTGTTCCGCAACAGGTCCGCCGCGACATGTCCATTCAGCACCGCCAGGCTCGACATCGGCAGCGACCGGAAACGGTCGACGATGCCCTTTTGAAGATCGTTGCAAATCGCGACAGCGGTGGTGGTGGAACCGAACGCGAGCGTCTGCACGATGATGCCGGGCATCAAAAAGTCAAGGTAGTTGGTGCCAGGCGGTAGTGCTTTTGAGATGGCGCCGCCGAAGACCGCCGCGAACAAGACCAGGAACATGATCGGCTGAAAGAACGCGCCGAGCAGCTGGTCGGTGTTGCGGATGATGTGCGTGCTGCTCCGCCTGATCATGATCAGCGAGTCGTTCACCGCCAGCACCGCCCGAGGCCGACGATCGAACTCCAGTTGGGCCGCCATCTACTTGACCTCCGCGGTTTCCTCGAGCGGGTGCTTGCGGGTCAGCGACAGGAACACATCGTCCAGTGTTGGTTTATGGACAGCCAGTGATTGGACGGCGATGCCTGCCTGCGCCAGCAGGTCCAGGGCCCGCTTCACGTCCGAGTTGGTGTCCTTGATAATGACGGTCGCCGAGAATTCCTTCGGGTTCGAGTCGATGACGCTCCCGCCCAATGCGGCGACGGCGTG
>DASYKL010000163.1:0-9331 GCA_035995405.1 Chloroflexota bacterium | reverse complement strand
GGCTTCGCCGAGGTCCATGCGCTTCAGGATGACCGCCTGGGTACGGTAAAGGCGACTGCGCGGCACGGATACTCTGGTACAGACGGAGCTAGCGGGGAATGAGACCTGGCAACGGCTCGATCAGGATACGGCCCGCGGCGGGGTCGATCTGCTTGACGACGTCTTTGATGGCCGGCACAAGAATCTCTTTGCCATTGCTGCCTTTGACGACATAGACGTCGTTGGCGCCGGTCTCCAGGATGTCGGCGACGCGGCCGAAGACTTCATGGGTGGTGGCGTCTTCGACTTCGAGACCGATGACCTGGTGCCAATAGAACTGACCCTTCGGAGGAGGGCCGGCGGCCGCGGTGGGGACTTCGACTTCGGCGCCGCTGAACGCTTGGGCTGCATCGCGATCGGTGAGGTTGGCGAGTTTCAGAAGGACCATGTCGCCCTGGATACGGGCGGCCTCGATGACGTGCGATTCACCTTTGATGGTCACGGACGAGCCGCGTTTGAAGCGGCGGCTCGGAAAGTCGGTGACGATGCGGCACTTGAGCTCGCCGCGGATGCCGTGAGCTGATAGCACCCGCGCCACCACCAGGAACTCCGGCGGCTGTGCGCTGTCTGAGGCGAGCGCCCGAGTGTCCAGAGAAGAGGGCGTGTCTTCTCTCGGCGAAGCTTCGGCCTCGGCGGACGGGTCAGACGACGTCGAGATCGACTCGCGTGCCTTTGCGGGTGGCGGCGGCTTTGACGAGGGCTCGGAGACCTCGGACGACCCGACCTTGGCGGCCGATGACTTTGCCGATGTCTTCTTCGTCCACTTCGAGCTCGTAGACCGTGGTGTTGCCATCCTGGACCTCGTCCACTTTTACCGCGGTCGGCTTGTCGACGAGCGCCTTCGCGACGTACTCGACCAGACCTTTCAGGTCGGGCTCGAGCTCATCGTCCTCAAACTCTTCGTCGTCCTCGAGCGCTTCTTCGCCGGCGGCCGTAGCCTGAGCTTGCTCTTCAGCCATGGTCGATCAAGCTCAGACGGGCACGGCAGCCGGCGCGGTCGACGCAACGGTGGCTGTTGGTACGACCGGTGCCGGGATGACGCCGCGCGCCCCGAGAAGTCGTGCCACCCGTTCGGTCGGCTGGGCACCCTGGTCGAGCCAGGCCTTGACGCGATCCTCTTTGATCACGAACGTAGTCGGCTCGGTGAGCGGGTTGTAATGACCAAGAATTTCGAGGAACGTCCCATCGCGTGGCGCCGTCGATTCGGCGACGACCAGGCGATAGGATGGCTGTTTCTTCGCGCCGGTGCGGCGCAATCGAATCTTTAGCAAAGCAACATTTACCTCTTGGTGTACTGCGGGCGTTTGCGAGCTTTCTTGAGTCCGTACTTCTTGCGCTCTTTTTCACGCGGATCGCGGGTCAGCAGTCCAGCTTCGCGGAGCGCTTGTTTGTTGGCTTCGTCGGACTTCAACAACGCCCGCGCAGTAGCGTGGACGATCGCCCCAGCCTGGCCACTCACGCCACCACCGACGACTTTGGCCAGCAGATTAACGGTCCCCAGCCGATTCGTGAGCCGCAGGGGCAGAGTGATGGCCGCCTGATGCGATCCGCGCGGAAAACGCTGCTCGAACGGGATGCCGTTGACGATGATGTTGCCGTTTCCAGGCTGCAGCAGCACGCGGGCGACGCTGCGTTTGCGGCGACCCACCGCGGTAAAGCTCGACCCCGAAATGCGGGGGCCACCGCTGGGAGGCGTAGGCGCGCGGTCCCTCATACTGGGTTGTTCTCCAAGTCGTGTTGCTTCTCAGACGCACGGAATTGCGCCTCGTGCGGATGATTCGGGCCAGCGTAGATCTTCAGCTTGCGTAGCATCTTCCGGCCGAGGGCGTTGTGCGGGAGCATGCCCCGCACGGTGTGTTTGATGACACGGTCCGGGTGCTTCTCGAGCACGTCACCCAGGGCGACCTTCTTGAGGCCGCCGGGATAGGTCGAGTGGCGGTAATAGAAGCGCTGCTGGGCTTTGTTGCCAGTCAGGTGAATATTGCCAGCGTTGACCACGACGACGAAGTCGCCCATGTCCATGTGCTCGGCGTAGGTGGGCAGGTGCTTCCCTTTCAACCAGCCCGCGATCTGCGTCGCCAGGCGGCCCAACGTCTGACCCTCAGCGTCGACGAGGCGCCAGGCATGCGTCACCTCGCTTGCTTTCGGGCTAAAGGTCTTTTGGGTTGTCGCCATGTGTGTGTTTGATCAACCTCGTTCAGTATTCGATGCGGTGCAGTGTGAGCCCTGCGGCGGGAGCATTTGGGCCGGCCGCGCGACGGTCGGCGGTGGCAATCGATGCGGCAAATTGTTCAGGAGTCCAGTGGGCCGTGCCCACCCACATCAGGCTGCCGACGATCGCGCGAACCATCTGAGTCAGATAGGCGTCGGCACAGATCTCAAAGAGCAGCAGGTGCACATCACGCTCGAGCCAGTCGGCGGCAAAGACTGTCCGCGTTGTCGACTGGCCGCCTGGTCTTTTCGTGGCTAGCGCCGCGAAATCGTGTCGCCCGAGAAGTGTCTGGGCAGCGCTGCGCATGGGCGTTACGTCGAGTGGCTCCTGGTCGACCAGACAACGGCCTTGCCAGGCACTGCTCGGCACACCAGAACGCCAGATGGCGTAGCGGTACCAACGCCGTACGGCAGACCGCCGCGCATCGAAGTCAGCGGCCACCTCAAAGACGTCGACCAGCCACACGTCGGTCGGCAGCCAACGGGCCATGACCCGCCGCAGCCCGTCGAGTGAGATCGACGACGTCGTATCGAATGAGACGACCTGCCCATCAGCATGGACGCCCGCATCGGTGCGGCCAGCAGCGACCACTCGCACGCGATGCCCAACCGCCTCTTCCAGAGCCTCCTCGACGGTGCCCTGAACAGTTGGCCGACCACGCGTTCGCGACGGGCTCTGGACTTCCCAGCCGGCGTACCTCGTGCCGAGGTAACCGACGGTCAGTCGCAGGCGGCGTGATGTTGCTAAACGAGTTGGAAAGGTGCGGTTCTCGGTCGCGCTGGTGGTTATTGAACCAGCTCGATTTGCGCCATCGGCGCGCCATCGCCGCGGCGCGGCATCAACTTGACGGTCCGGGTGAATCCACCGGGCCTGGTGGCAAAACGAGGCACGATCTCCGCAAAGAGCTTGCGGACGACTTCCTCGTCGTACAGCTTGGCCAAAACGAGCCGCCGCGCGTGCAGGTCGCCTGCGCGAGCGGTGCCGATCAGCTGTTCGACCTCACGGCGAAGCTCGGCGGCTTTCGGCTGTGTGGTCTGCAGCTTTTCATGGCGGAGCAGATCGGTCATCAGATTGCGGATGAGGGCCAGGCGGTGACCGGTAGGTCGTCCCAGCTTCCTCAGCCCGACGCGGTGACGCATGAGCTATCTACTCCTCATCCTCGTCCGAGTCGTTGTCGGACGGTGTTGAGCCATTGAGTGACTCTTCGGTCACGCCGGAGCCGATGGCCCCGCCGCTGCCGTCGCCGCCAACGCCCTCGGGCAGGACGCCGTGTTCTTGTAGCTTTTCGCGCAGCTCGACCAGTGATTTCTGGCCGAAGTTACGCAGCGACAGCAGCTCGTTCTCGCTCATCTGCAAGATCTGGCCGACCTTGGTGATCTGCGAGCGCTTGAGGCAGTTGTACGTTCGCTGCGACAGCTCGAGCTGTTCGATCGGCATGTCGAAGATCCGCGATGGCACGGGGCCAGCGCTCAGGCCCTGCTTGTCGGGGCGGCGCTTTTCCTGTTGCAGCTCCTGGAACAGGGCGAACTGGTCGATCAGAATGTTGGCTGACTGGACCAGCGCCGCGATCGGGGTAATCGTGCCATCGGTCTGGACGTCAATGACGAGTCGATCGAGGTCCGTGCGAGCGCCGACACGGGCACTTTCGACGGTGTAGTTGACCCGTCGAATTGGCGTGAAGACGGCATCGACTGGCACGACGCCGAGCGGCACGGACTCACGTCCGTCGGACGGCATGTAACCGACGCCTCGCTCGACGGTCAGCTCCATATCAAGTCGTGCATCGGGCGAGTCGAGGGTAGCGATGTGCAGCTCTGGGTTGGCGATTTCGATCTCGGACGGATAGATGAGATCGGCAGCCGTCACGACGCCTGGACCTTGCGCTTCGAGGCGCAAGGTGACGGGCTGATCGCTGTGCGACTTGAGCCGCAGCTGCTTGAGATTGAGCAGCAGCTCGGTGGTGTCTTCTTTGACGCCGGGGATGGTGGCGAACTCGTGGTAGATACGCTCGATGCGCACGGCGGTCACGGCGGCGCCTGGCATCGACGACAAGAGGACACGGCGCAAGGCGTTGCCGAGCGTCAGGCCAAAGCCACGCTCCAGGGGATCCACCTGGAACTTCGCGTAATCCTCGGTCTGCTGAAGGATCTCCACCTGGGCATTAAGTTGTTCGAGCAATTTCGGCGCACCTCCCCGGAGGTATGAAGAGAAAGACGCGGACGCTTAGCGCGAGTAGTACTCGACGACGAGCGCCTCGTTCAGGTTGATATCGATGTCCTGGCGAGCTGGCCGATCCGCCACGCGCCCGCTGAGCGCGTTCGTATCGAGCTCGAGCCAGCGTGGAACTGATTTGCGCGTCAGAGTTTCAGAAACGGTCTTGAAATATTCCTTGCCGCGGCTCGACGAATGGACGGCCACAGTATCGCCCGCTTTGACCTGGGCCGAACTGATATTCGTGCGTCGACCGTTCAGCGTGATGTGGCCATGCAGCACCAGCTGCCGTGCCTGGGCGCGCGAATCGGCAAACCCGAGGCGGTACACGACGTTGTCGAGCCGTAGCTCCAGCACCCGCAAGAGGTTCTCACCGGTGACGCCAGGCATGTGCTCGGCGTGCACGAAGTGTTTGTGGAACTGTCGCTCGAGCACGCCGTAGATGTGGCGAGCCTTCTGCTTCTCTTTGAGCTGGACGCTGAACTCGCTTTCTTTGCGGCGGCGGCGATCGCTGGGCGAGGCGCCTGGCGGCGTCGGGCGACGCTCCACCGCGCACTTGGGGGTGAAGCAGCGCTCGCCCTTCAGGAACAATTTCATGCCTGCTCGGCGGCACAGCCGACAAACAGGACCGGTGTAGCGAGCCAAGTTAGAAAACTCCTAGACGCGCCGCTTCTTTGGCGGGCGGCAACCGTTATGCGGGATGGGCGTGCGATCGATGATGGCCACGACTTCGAGGCCGGCGGCTTGTAGCGAGCGAATCGCCGCTTCGCGACCCGCGCCGGGCCCACGAACGAACACGCTCACCTGGCGCATGCCGTGCTCCATCGCTTTGCGGGCGGCGGAGTCAGCCGCCAGGCCAGCCGCGTATGGTGTGCTCTTGCGTGAGCCTTTGAAGCCCGCCGCACCCGACGAGCCCCAGGTCAGGACGTTGCCATCCGGATCGGTGATCGTCACGATCGTGTTGTTGAAGCTGGACTGGATATAAGCCACACCGCGTGGCACGTTCTTGCGTTCGCGACGGCGGACGCGGGTCGCCGCCGCGGCCCGAGCAGTTCGACGTTCAGCCATGGCCTACTTCTTCGCCGCGGCTTTCTTGCGCCCGGCGACGGTCTTGCGCGGTCCCTTACGAGTGCGGGCGTTGGTGCGCGTGCGCTGGCCATGCACAGGCAGACCGCGGCGATGGCGGACGCCGCGGTAGCAGTTGATCTCCATCAGCCGCTTGATGTTGAGGTTGACCTCGCGGCGCAGATCGCCTTCGACCGTGTATTCACGATCGACGATCTCGCGCAGGCGGGTGACCTCGTCTTCGCTGAGATCGCGCGTACGGCGATCGGGGGCGATGGTGGTCCGGGACAGAATCTTGTACGAGGTCGTCGGCCCGATACCGTAGATATAGGTCAGCGAAACCCATATTTGTTTGTCGCGTGGGATGTCTACGCCGGCGATGCGTGCCACCTGTACTCTGACTCCTTAGGGTAAGAAGCTAGCCCTGCTTCTGCTTGTGTTTCGGGTTGGAACAAATGACCATCACCGCGCCCTTGCGGCGAATGACCTTGCAGCGCTCGCAGCGCGGCTTTACCGAGGTACGGATCTTCATTGGTAATCCTGGAATACAGCCACACGTCGAGCGCACAGCCGAACAACCGCCCGCGGGCGGCAACCTGCTAACTCTATCACACGGCCGCCCCAAGCTGCCGCTCAATATCTGATGCAACGGCATCGATGTCACGTGTGCCGTCAACTTTGCGCAAGATACCGCGCTCACGGTAGTAATCGACCACTGGCACGGTGTCGTGGATGTAGACCTTGATGCGCTCTGAAACAACATCCAGGCGATCGTCTTCGCGCTGGTACAGGTCGCCGCCGTCAAGGTCACACGCGCCTTGCATCTGAGGCGGCTTGACGCGGTAGTTGTATGTGGCCTGGCACGTGCGGCAGGTCCACCGACCGGCAGCCCGATCCACCAGAATGTCGAACGGCACTTCAAGGTACAGGGCCATCTTCAAATGGCGGCCCTCTTCGGTCAATTCGGCATCCAGCGCACTGGCTTGCGCGAGCGTGCGGGGAAAACCATCCAGAAGCACACCGTGGTGGGCATCGGGCTGCCGCATGCGATCGACGATCATCGTGATCACCAGGTTGTCTGGGACCAGCGCGCCGCGATCCATGTAGGTTTTGGCCTGGCGGCCGAGCTCAGTGTCGTCGTTGCGGTGCGATCGCAACAGGTCGCCGCTGGCGATATGCGGGACGCCGTAGCGGGTGGCGATGCGTCGCGCCTGGGTGCCCTTGCCTGCGCCGACGGGTCCGAGCAACACCAGATCGAGCTGCGAGGATGCGGCGCCGTTCACCAGTGCCCCGTTAGCGGCCAATGAAGCCTCGATAGTTGCGCATGATCAACTGCGCCTCGAGCTGGCGCATCGTATCGAGTGCTACGCCGACGACAATCAGCACCGCGGTAGCCGAGATGGTCAGCGTCTGGAACCCGGTCAGAGTTTTCACGATAAAGGGCAAGATCGCCACGATACCGAGGAACAGTGCGCCAGCCACCGTAATTCGAATGAGCACCGCTGACAGGTACTGATGCGTCGGCCGGCCTGGCCGAATCCCTGGGATAAAGCCGTTCTGGCGCTGCAAATTCTCGGCGATGTTCTGCTGTTGGAAGATCACCAGAGCGTAGAAGAACGTGAATGCGACAACCATGATGAAGTACAGCAGCCAGTACACCGGACTGGTACCCGCGTTGAACGTGTTGTAGATCGTCGTCGCGACGGAGGACACCACGGAGTTCTCGTTGTTGACGAAGTAGCTCGAGACCGTCCAGGGCAAGATGAGCATGCTCGAAGCGAAGATGAGCGGGATCATGCCCGCCGAGTTCACCTTGAGCGGAATGTGCGTCGTGCCGCCGCCGTAGACGCGGTTGCCGCGAATTTGTTTCGAGATCTGGACCGGGATGCGGCGCTGGCCTTCGTAGACGTAGATGATGGCCACAATCGTCACGATCGCCAGGATGGTGAAGACGACGAGGGCCCCAAAATCTGCGCCCGCGGCGAAGCCCTGGAAGGCCTGGAACGGCAGGCGGGCCATGATGCCACCGAAAATGATGATCGAGACGCCCTGACCGACGCCGTACTGGGTGATCAACTCGCCCATCCAGACCAGGAGCATCGTGCCCGCGGTCATCGAGATGATGATCGCAGCGGTGCCCAGCGCGTCCTGGTCGAAGCCGAAGTTCTTGATGATCGGCGTGCCGCCGCCGGTGCTGAAGTTGATCAGGTTTGGCGTGCCGTAGGCCTGGAACATGGCGAGCGGCACGGTCAGCCAGTGGGTCCACTGGTTGATCTTCTGGCGGCCACTCTCGCCCTCTTTGGCGATCTCCTGCAACCGCGGGATAGCTGGCTGCATGATCTGCATGATGATCTGCGCGGTGATATATGGGTAGACACCGAGGGCCGCTACAGACAGGCTGCTGAGGGCGCCGCCCGAGAACAGGTCGAAGAAGCCCGCCAACTGATTGGTTTCGAAGACCCGCTGCAACGCCGCGACGTCGGCGCCTGGCACCGGAATGTGGGCAATGAAGCGAAACGTCACCAGCATGCCGAGCGTAAACAGCAGCTTGCGGCGAAGATCCGGAATCTTGAACGCGTCGAGCGCAGCGTTCAGCAGCGGGGCATTCATCATGGGCGTTTACTCGGTGGCGCTGGCGTCGGTTTCGGACGCCTCGTCGTGACTGTGATCGATCAGCTCGACGGATCCGCCGGCCGCTTCGATCTTCTGTTTGGCCGAGGCCGAGAACTTGTTGGCGCGGACGGTGAGCTTGACGGACAGGTCACCCTGGCCGAGGACCTTGATAGGGCCCTTCTTGCCGCGCACGACGCCAGCGATCTCGAACTCCTCGGGGCCGATGGTCGCGCCAGCGGGAAAATCAGCCAGGTCTTTGAGGTTGACCTCGCGATAGTCCACGCGGAACGGATTGCGGAAGCCGCGGCGATACGGCAGCTTGCGGATCAGCGGTAGCTGACCGCCTTCGAAGTACGGCGGGACACCGCCGCCGGCGCGGGCATTCTGACCTTTGGTGCCTTTACCGCCGGTCTTGACCTTGCCGCTGCCGTGGCCGCGACCAATGCGAATGCGGTTCTTGGTCGAACCCTCTGGCGCGCTGAGCTCGTGCATGCGCATGGCGTTACTCCTCCACCACGCGGACGAGGTGGGCGACCTTCTTGACCATGCCGCGGGTCACTGGCGAATCAGTCTGTTCGACGACCTGGTGCATTTTCCGCAAACCGAGAGCGATGACGGTGGCGCGTTGGCGCTCGGTTCCACCAATCGGACTGCGTACGAGCTCGAGCTTCAGGATCTTGCTTGCTGCCTCAGCCACGCGTTGGCTCCTCAGGCGCAGCGGCTGGCGCCTCTACGGTCTCGGCAGGTGTGGCGGCAGCGGCAGTTGGCGCCACTACCGGCGCGGGCGTCTCGGCGGCGGGGGCGGGGGCGGCTTCGGCGGCCGGCGCTGCTGCTCGTGGGGCCGGCGGCGGCGCCGGAGCCACACGGCGGCGCTGTTGCACGACCTGCTGCGGATCGCGCAAGTTGGTCAGCGCCAGCAACGCGGCCTGGACCACGTTGACCGGGTTCGAGCTACCGAGAGACTTGCTCAGGATGTCCTTGATACCCGCGGCTTCGACGACGGCACGCACCGCGCCACCGGCGATCACGCCCGTACCAGGCGCAGCAGGCTTGAGCAGGACTTGGGCAGCCCCGAACTTCTGCAGGATCTCGTGCGGGATGGTCGTGCCCGCCATGGGCACGCGAATCAGATTCTTGCGTGCCCGCTCGGCGCCTTTGCGGATCGAATCCGGAACCTCGTTGGCTTTACCG
>DASYKL010000162.1:0-5635 GCA_035995405.1 Chloroflexota bacterium | reverse complement strand
CATCGAACCTGAGACGACCGCCGCGGCTGATACCACCAGACCCGTGTCGCCGACTCCCAGCGCCGAACCGTCGGTGCCCAGAATCGCGTTCGACACCAGGCTGCCGTCCAATCGGTCAGAGCGTGTTTCGCCCACGTGCAGCAAGCGCTGGCCGTTTGACGCGTAGACATCGATGTAACTCAGGTCCAGCGTCGCTTGCATCACGATCAACGTTTGCGCCAGGCGGGCGATGTTGCCGGTCTCGACGAACGTGCCAAAGCCTTCGCGTTTCGACAACAGGTAGACGATCGTCTGGTTCGCTTGTCGGCGTTCCTGCAGTCGAGCGCTGACGCCGGCCAGGGCAGTTGTTTGTCGCTGAGCGACCAGCGTGCGTGCTTCTTCGCGAGCGACGCCTTCCCACAGGATGGCGGTTACCGCCAGGAACAACGGGACGACCAGCACAACTGGCGCAAGCAAGCCCGTACGCAGCCGCCAACGCTGGTGACCCGAAAAGAAAGGACGTCGTAAGTGAGAGAGCATCCGCTCGAGCGGAGCCGCCGTGTGTCGCCGCGAACGGCAAGGAGCAACTCGTCAAGATGATCGACACGGATTGGCCCCACATGAGCCGCTAAAGCCGGCTGCCAGTGACGGAGTCGTACGTGGGATCGCCAGGGGCGCAAGGCTTACGTGCCGGTAGTGGTGATGTGATTGGCGAGGCCGTTGAACCAGGGCTCTAACTGCTGACCGAAGGCGAGCGTCCCCATCAGGATCACCGCGGCGATCGTCGCGATCAAAAGACCGTACTCGACGACATTCTGGGCGCTGGTATCGCGCGCCCACGCCGTTAGCTGCGGACCCCAACGAACCGCTCGCAGCATTAGGACGATCAGGTAGCAGTAAACATGCCGCTACGTGAAGCCCGGCCAGGGCACTGCGCCGGGCTACGATAGAGCTCATGGCCACGGTGCCCGCGACGGTCCGGAACGCCTTTCTGGAGCTGCTGAACGACGACGCCGTGGGTGAGGCAGCCTGCCAATTAGCCGCGCAGCTGATCGGCTGTGCCGACGTCTTGCCATTCGAATATTGCGAGATGCTCGATGTGCCAGCGGGCACAACGTTTGGCCAGGCAGCCCAGCACGTACGCACGTCGCTCGGCTGTAGCCAGTGACCTTGCCGATTTCGCGTCGGGCGATCGTCGTTCTGGGCGGCTCTGGCTTCGTCGGCTCGCGACTGGTAGAGCTGTGGCGGCGTGATCCGGCCGTCGAGGTCATCGCTCCAACGCACACCGAGCTCGATGTCCTCGATGCACAGCAGTTGACGTCCTACATCGAGCGGACGCAAGCAGGGGCGGTGGTCAACCTCGCCGCGTGGGCTGACGTGGACGGCGCCGAAGCTGAGGCCGGCGACACCCACGGTCGGGTGCACGCCCTGAACGCGGACTACCCTGGCGCACTGGCGGCCCTGTGCCAGGCGCGGCGCACCTACCTGCTCCACATTTCGACGGACTATGTCTTCGACGGCACGCTCGCTGCTCGACCGTACCGCGAGGACGACCAGGTCAATCCTCTGTGCTGGTATGCCGTGACCAAGGCTGCAGGCGAGCGGCGTGTCCTGGAGGCTTACCCGGGGGCGTGCGTGGCCCGCATCGAGATGCCCTTCAGCGGGCTCGACCTGCCGAAAAAGGATGTGGCCCGCATCTTTCAAGCACGGCTCGAGGCAGGCCAAACGATCGCGGGGGTAGTCGACCAGAACATCACGCCGCTCTTTCTCGACCATGCGGCGCGGGCCATCGGGCTGCTGATCGAGTCGCGCTGCTCGGGCATCATGCATGTTGCCTCGACCACATCCACGACGCCGTACGCCTATGCCCAGGCCGTCGCTGCGCGGCTGCGGCTGAACAGCGACCTGATTCAGCCCGTGACGCTCGAGACATTCGCCGCTGGCCGACCCGCTCGTCGACCACAACATTCGTGGCTCGATGTTTCACAGTTCGAGCAGCGGTTTGGGCCGGGGGTGCTGCAATCGGTGGAAACCGAGCTGGACTGCTGGGCCGAGCAACGAGCTGGTCGCTCGAGCCGCGGCGACTTTCGCGATCCGGCACAGTCTGTGCGACTAGAATGAGCGTAGCGTTATGGAACCAAGCGTAGTAGTCGTGCTCGTGGGCGCTGCACTGGCGGCGCTGATTGCGGCAAGTCGCAGAGCAGTTGCGCCCGAGCCAATCCCTGTGCGGGTGGACGATGACCCGCAGCCTACCGTTTCGCCGTCGCTGAGCCGTCGCTTTTTTTTCTTTCTTCTGAGACCCCTGACCCCACCGCTCAGCACCGCGCACCAGGTCAATTTGCGTCCACGCCGCTACCTGTGACGGTTCCGCAGTCGAGTAAGCGCGACGGCCGGAAGTCCGCTGCCCTAAAATCCAAGCAGTAGGCTGGCTAATAAGCCTGACTGCGCCAGTCGCTAGAAGGAGCGCCCGAGTGAAGGTCTCCTCCACCGAGCTGCCGTCGCGCCAGGTTTCGCTGGCCATCGAAGTCGAGCAGGACCGTCTCGACCGCGCCATGGACGATGCGTTTCGTCGCCTGGCCGGCCGTGTTGACGTGCCTGGTTTCCGACGGGGTAAAGCGCCCCGATCGATGGTCGAGCGGATGATCGGCCGCGAACGCATTGTCGAAGAGGCACTCGATCACTTGCTGCCAGAGGTGGTCAGCGAGGCGATCGAACAAGAGAAAGTCGAGCCCTATACACGACCCCGCGTCGAGTCCGTTGAATTCGAGCCCCTGCGGCTCAAAGCCATCGTCGGCCTGGCCCCCAAGGTCGAGTTAGGCGACTACCAGGCCGAATTGCGCGTGCCGTCTGAGGAGGCCAAAGTCGACGACGAACAGGTCGATGGGGTGATCCAACGGCTGCGCGAGTCGTACGCTCAATGGGCCCCTGTCGAACGTCCCGTGCAACTTGGCGACCGCGTCGGGATCGACCTGCACGCAACCGTTGAAGGCGCCGAGACGCCGCTGTTGGACAGCAAGGAAGCCGAATACGTGGTTGACCCCGAAGGGGCGCAGCCGGCGCCCGGCTTCGCCGAGCAACTGGTCGGGCTCAGCCCAGATGGCCAGAAGGCATTCACCTTGAGCATGCCCGAGGACTATCGGGACAAAGAGGTCGCGGGCAAGCCAGCGCAGTTCGACGTAACGCTGCACTGGGTCAAGGAGCGCGAGCTACCCGCACTCGACGAGGCGTTCGCCCAGCAAGTCGGTGAATACGCGGACGTAGCCGGCTTGCGCACGGCCGTCGAAACCCAGCTACGGGATCGAGAAACGCAGCGCGTGCGAGAAGAGCTCGAAGAAGCCGTGATGAGCAAGCTGGTCGAGATTTCGACCATCGAGTTCCCGCCGCAGCTAGCCGAGCACCAGGCCCAGCACATGCTCGAAACGTTTTCGAAAAACGTCGAGCAGCAGGGGCTGCAGCTGCAACAGTACCTGCGGTTGGTCGGCAAAGAGCAGGACACGTTCGAACAGGAGATTCGCGTCGAGGCGGAGAACCGCGTGCGCCGTTCGTTGGCACTCGATGCATTCGCCGATGCCGAGCAGATCGACGTCGAGCAGGAGGAAATCGCCGACGAGGTGCATCGGGTGGCAGCGGATTCGGCTGAGCCGGAGGCTGTCGAAAAACTCGCCCTGGCCAATCCGACGACGATGCAACGAGTTCAGGAAGTAGCGCGTGAGCGCAAAGCCATGGCTCGCCTGATTGAGCTGGCTACCGGCGATGGCCGCAACGGCGGCGAGAACACAAAACCTGAAAAAACGAGCAAACGCAAAGAAAAGACTGCAGAACCGGCCGAGACGTCCGATACTGACAAACAGAGTCCTGAAGCGTCGGCTGCGCCTGCGCTTACGGCCGATGAGGAACGAGGCACTGCATGACACGCGCGACTAGCGACTATCTGTCTCCTTGGGTCAAGAGGCAGCCGTCGCAGGATGAGCTACTCCACCGCGTGACGTCATACGCCGTCCCGATGGTCGTCGAACAGACGAGTCGCGGTGAACGGGCCTACGACATCTTCTCATTGCTGCTCAAGAACCGCATCGTGTTCCTCGGCACCCCAATCGACGACACGGTCGCCAATCTCATCGTGGCTCAACTGCTCTACCTGGCGCAGGAAGACCCCGAGCGGGATATCCAGATGTACGTCAACAGCCCGGGCGGACAGGTGGACGCCGGTCTGGCGATCTACGACACCATGCACCTCATCCAGCCGCAGGTGGCGACAACCTGCGTTGGTATGGCCGCCAGCATGGGCGCCGTCCTTCTCGGCGGCGGGGCCAAAGGCAAACGCGCCGCATTACCCAACGCCCGCATCCTGATCCACCAGGCGTCGGCTGGCGTGCAGGGCACGGCTGCTGATATCGAGGTTCACGCTCGCGAGATTCTGCGCCTCAACGCTCGCCTCAAGGAGTTGATGGCGGTCGATACCGGCCAGGATGTCGAACGCATCTCGCGCGACATCAATCGCGATTATTGGATGAGCGCGCAGGAAGCACGCGATTACGGCGTCATCGACCTGATTCACGGCCAGACCCAGGCAACCGAAGCTGCCGACCGCGCCGAAGCGGCGGTCACCGAGAACGGCATGGAAGTAGGCAAGAGCAGCCCGGACGGCAAGCGTTAGGATGGCGGGCCGTTGATACATCAACCAAATCCAAACTCGAACGCGAACCGCGCCTGAAGCGGGGAGGGGCACAACACCGACATGGCGACAACACGCGGCACCCGCGGTCAGTACCACTGTTCTTTTTGCGGTAAGAGTCAGGACCAGGTCCGACGACTTATCGCGGGCCCTGGCGCGGTCTATATCTGCGACGAATGCGTCGATCTGTGCCGCGAGATCATCGACGAGGAATCTGCTCCGCCGGCTGCCGCGAAACCGCGTCTGCCACTGGCTAAGCTGCCCACGCCGGCCAAAATCTACGAGCACCTGAATTCCTATGTGGTGGGTCAGGACCGCGCCAAAAAGGTGCTGTCCGTCGCCGTCTACAACCACTACAAGCGGGTGTCGTCGGGTATGCAGGTCGACGACGTCGAGCTGCAGAAATCGAACATCCTGCTGGTCGGACCTACGGGCTGCGGCAAGACGCTGCTGGCTCAGACGTTGGCGAAAGTGCTGGACGTGCCGTTCTGCATTGCCGATGCGACAGCGCTCACCGAAGCTGGCTACGTCGGCGAGGACGTCGAGAACATTCTGCTGCGGCTCATTCAGGCCGCTGACTTCGATATCTCGCGCGCCGAACGCGGCATCATCTACATCGACGAGATCGACAAGATCGCCCGCAAAGGCGACAACCCCTCCATTACCCGAGACGTCTCGGGCGAAGGCGTCCAGCAGGCGCTCTTGAAACTCATCGAGGGAACGGTGGCCAACGTTCCACCACAAGGTGGACGCAAGCACCCGCACCAGGACTTCATCCAGATCAACACGGCCAACATCCTGTTCATCTGTGGTGGCGCTTTCGAAGGCCTCGAAAACATTGTCGGTAAGCGGGTCGGCGCCAAACGGACCCTCGGCTTTGCCTCAGAGCGATCGACCGAGCAGGATCATGCCGACCTGCTGCGTCAGCTCAGCAGCGACGACCTGCTCAAGTACGGCTTGATCCCCGAGTTCGTCGGCCGT
>DASYKL010000161.1:0-3086 GCA_035995405.1 Chloroflexota bacterium | reverse complement strand
GTTCCGTTTGACGGCCGACGTCTTGATGTTGGTCGCGTCAGAGCCCGTGTCTGGCTCGGAGAGCGCAAAACAGCTATGGCGCTCACCCTCGATCGTCGGGACGAGGTAGCGCTTCTTTTGCTCCTCGGTGCCGGCATACAGAATATTGTCGGCACTGCCGCCGTAGTTGAAGCGCACCAGCGCCCGAGCAGTCTCCATGGTGATCATGGCGGCCAGCAGTTGGCCGACGTTCGCGCCGCCGTACTCCTCGGGTGTCTGCAGCCCCCACAGGCCGGCCGTTTTCGCCTTTAGCTGCAGCTCGCGATAGGTCGCCGCATCAGGAAATGTGCGGCCCTCGATCTCGCCTTTCGAGACCTGCCCCTCAAGTGGCAGAAGCTCCTTTCGGACAAACTCACGCGTGACACCCAGGATCATCTTCTGTTCGTCGCTCAAGGCAAAGTCCATGACCTGCAGCGTACAATCGCCGCCCGCATGACTGCTTCAATGACCGCCAAATTGGGCGAGGGCGAATTTCGCTACGAATCGCTACAAGACTGGGCCAAGTTGCCCGATGGGTGGTCGTTCATCGAAGTCTCTGGGGTCACCGTCGATTCGAGCGACAATGTTTACGTCCTCAACCGTGGTGAGCACCCGATCATCGTCCTGGATAAAAACGGAAACTTCGTCAGGTCCTTCGGCGAAGGCAAATTCGACCGGCGCGCACACGGCATTCACGCGAGCCCCGACGATTTCATCTACACCGTCAATGACAACCAGCATTGCGTCCGCAAATGGACCACCGACGGCCAACTGCTGATGACGATCGGCCGCGAGTTCGAACCAGCCGAGAAATGGAGCGGCCAGCCCTTCCACACGCCGACCAATATGGCCGTGTCGCCGAATACCGGCGATGTCTACATCACCGACGGCTACGGCAACTCGCGTGTGCACCGCTACTCTCCAGATGGTCAGCACCAGGTGTCGTGGGGTGCACCAGGTGTCGCGCCAGGCGAATTCCAGATTCCGCACAACGTGGTCATCGATAAGGACGAGACGGTCTTCGTCACCGATCGTGAAAACAACCGCCTGCAGATCTTCGACAAAAACGGCAAACTGCAAGAGATCTGGCGTGACATTTACCGTCCGCAGGCACTGTGCATGGATCGTGCGGGCACGCTCTACATTGGCGAGATGCTGCAGATCCCAGAATTAAAAGACTGTCCAGGTGTCGGCCATAATCTGAATGTGTTCAGCCACGACGGCAAACGCCTGGCTCATTTGGGCGACCCCAAGCTCGGCGACGGGCCAACCGAATTCATCGCCCCGCACGGCTTTGGAGTCGACTCGCAAGGCAATCTGTACGTCGGCGAAGTCTCGTACACCGTCTACGGCCAGCGCCTCGAGCCCAAGCAAACGTTCAAGAGTTTTCGGCGGCTGACCCGCATTCGATCCTGACTGGACGGCCGAGGTCTTCGCCGGCCCGCGCTCACGTAAACGGACATCGTGACACCCGGTCAACCAGGTGATAGGCTGGCCGTCGTTAGGGGAGTCTCGCGATGCCCAGTCGCCACGACCGCCGAGCCCTTCTGCGACGCACTATCCGCCTGGCCAGTGCGGGTTTCGCGCTGCCCCTGCTGGCCGCTTGCGATCAGCTGCGTCTCGGGTCAGCGCCCACGCCCGCTGCTGCGGCGCCCGCGACGGCGAAAAGCGTTGCCAAAGTCAGCTACGCGTTCGCCAGCGTCAACGGGCTGCATTTCATCGCCACCGTCGGTGCCGAAAAGCCTGACCTCGCTCACCAGTACGGCATCGAATTCGATCTGCTGACAACGACCAACTCACCAAACGCCGTTAATGCGGTGGTTGGCGGCTCGGTCGACGTCGCTGGGGTGACCCCGGACTCGGCCTGGCCAGCGCAGGACAAAGCGCCTGAGCTCAAGCAGCTGCTGCCCATTGCAGACGGCACTCCTTATGTCATCATCGGCCAGCCCGAGCTGAAGCGAGCGGCGGACTTGAAAGGCAAAACGATCGGCGCGTCTGCCCTGCGCGGCGGCGCCGACATTCTTTCGCTGCGGATCATCATGGCCGAGAACGGGATCACTGAGAACGACTACACCGTGGTCCAGTCAGGCGCAATCTCCGATCGCACGGCGGCCATGAAAGCCAGAGCCATAGATGCGGTGTCTCAGCTGGAGCCGCAAGCAACGCTGTTGCGCGACGAAGGCTTCGTCGAGATCGACAACGCCAATAATTATCCCGCCCTCAAAGGCGTCCACACCATCGTCTTGCTGTCGCGGACGAACTGGTACCAGGGCAATGCCGATACCGCCGCCAATTTTGTGCGCGCCTGGGATGGCTTGACCAGGTGGATCTACGACGCGGCAAACAAAGACGAAGTCCTGGCGATTGCCAAGAAAACCATGGGCGCGAACGACAAATCGGCACTCGCCGTGTACAACCTCCACGTCAGCTCGAAATCGGTGTCACCGGTGCTGCGCATCAACGAGAAGTACATGCAGCAATTCATCGACAACCAGAAGAAAACGGGCGCCGAAGGCTTGCCTGCTGACGCGATGAAATACGTCGACAGCAGCCTGGTCACCAGAGTCCTCGGTCTGTGAGCCGCGCCCGTGGCTGACGTCGCCCTGCCCCTCGACCTGGAGGTGCCGCGCGAGACGGCGACGGCGCGCTGGTACCGCGAGCACACCTCGACGGTCAGGGGCCTCGTGTCACTCATCGTAGTGGCCCTGGTCTGGGAGCTTGCCGGGCGCAGCGGCCGCTGGCCCCTGGTCATCGCCCCGCTATCCGACATCTGGACGAAGTTCCTCCAGCTCGCCAGCTCCGGTGAGCTGCTGCATCACGTCCTGGTCAGCCTCAACGAGTTCGTTGTCGGCTTCGCTATCGCCGCGGTGCTCGGCGTCGGCCTGGGGATGGCCATTGCCAGCAGCGAAGTCGTTCGCGACGTCGCGGACCCATGGGTCTCGGCGATTTATGCCACACCGACAGTGGCGCTGGCGCCCATCTTTATTTTCATTTTCGGGATCGACGCGCCGTCGAAGATGGCCGTCGTCTTTCTGCTGGCGGTGTTTCCCATCGTGATCAACACCGCG
>DASYKL010000160.1:0-2599 GCA_035995405.1 Chloroflexota bacterium | reverse complement strand
GCTGCCGCCAGGACGCGAATAACAAGTCGAGGTAGGCGATCGGCTGCTTCCCATTCCCCAGCGGCGGCTGCACGTAGGGCACATCGACCTTGCGGAACCCGAGATGATCGAACAACCGCAACCGCTCGCGTGGGTCGAGGGCAGTCTCACGTTCTGCATCGACGAGGTCCGCCGGGGTGCGATCGGGATTGTCGGCTTCGATGAACAGGCCACCGCATGCGGGATGGCCGTAAGCGCGGGCCTGCTCATCGAGCAGCGCCTTGCGACGCTCGAACAACCTTCTGCCCAGTCCCGTTCCACGTCTGGTCGAATCCGCCACGATGTACTCCGAGAAGCCGCAGTTCGACTTCGGCACGTAGCTGAAAACCGAACCGCCAATGACCGTATCGCGGGCTGCATCGACCGCCACCAGCACAGAGAAGCGCCGTCTGGCCGCCGACGGGTCAGCGCGCACGAACGCTTGCAGGCGGTCAAGACCGAGCACGGTATTTGGGTCGGCGAAGACGCTCTCGAGCAACCGTGACAATTCGGCCAGGCGCGGATCGTCCGGCGACGTGACCAGTTTCAATTACGCATCGCGCGTCTTTCGCGATCTTTACAGGTGGGGCAAATGCCGTGTGTCGCCCAGCGCAGCTTGCGACCCGACCGCAGCGTGAATTCGCCCTGGTTGTTCATGACGCTGCCGCACCACGCGCACTGGCGGATCGGCCCTTCGCAGAGTCGTTCGACCTCAGTGATCAGATGGTCTACGTCGAATGGCTTGGCGATAAAGACGGGTGCGCCCAGATCCTCGGCTCTGACCGCGCCACTGGATCCTGACGCCGAGATGACCAGCACCGGAATCTGCACCATGTCGCGATCGCTTTCGCGGGCTTGCAGGAAACTCCAGCCGTTCATCTCAGGCATCATCAGATCGAGCAGCACGAGGTCGGGGCGACGGTCGCGGATCTGGTCTAACGCTTCGCCCCCGTTGTGGGCGACGGCGACCGAGTACCCCCGGTCAGACAGCAAGTCCTGGAGCAGTGTGCGGATCGCTGCATCGTCCTCAACGACGAGGACGTGCTTGGGTGCCGTCGGCACGTCTTGACCGTATCACCATCAGCGCGACCGTCGCGTCATCCGGCGACGCTGACCGGCGACCATGCCACCGAGCGCGCTGCCTGCCAAGCCCAGCAGACAACCGAACAAGGCGCCCCACGTCACGTCGCGCAGGTGGCCGGCGATATCGCCAACGGCTGTCGGATTAGCGCGCGCTTGCACTGCTGGATCGACGTGCAGGCCGGCCACGGTGCCAGCCAGCATGCTCGCGCCACCGGCCAGGCCGCCAAGCAGCAGCCAGAGCAGCAGCGGCGCGGCCAGGAGGAAGACCGGCAACGCTCGCCACGCACCTTGTTCTTGATCGCTGATGCCGCTCAGCTTCGCCGCGGTATGTCCACCGACAAAAAAGGCAATGAACAGGCTCATCGCACCCCACAGAGCGATGCTGGAGCCGAGACCCCTGGGCAACGCACCTTCGGTGGCCGCGGTCGCGGCATTGAAGGTCGTCAGACCAATTGCCAGACCGAGCAAGCCGAGCATCAGCAGCGTGGTCAATGCGACCAGCGTGCCAGTCAGCGTGTGGCGCCAGTCGATGGTTGCGCCAGGACGGGTTTCAGTGTGCAGGTCATGGGCACGGTACGCGTCATCGGCCTGAACCCGCGTCACGGGTTCGCGCTCGACGATCAGCCCACGGGTGCGGACAGGCTCTTCACGATGCATGGTTGCGCCTCCAGTTGCTCGGAGGCGGGCGCAGCCTGCGTGCCAGGCGTCAGGTCGCGGCCATGGCGCGTCGTCGACGAGCCACTTCGCGCTGCTGGCCAAAGATGTAGCGAGCGATGCGTTCGCGATCGGCCGGCCGCAGGACCTGGAATTGGCAACCCAGCTCCCATTCATAGAGCCGTGATTCGTCCGGTTGGCGGCAATAGCGCACCACGATCGCGACCCGTAGCTCGAGGCCGTCACCTGGCAACGTGAAGGCGACAACCAACCGATCGCCAGCATCGACTTTGTTCCGCGTTTGCAGCATCAGGCCGCCCGCGCTGATGTCGAGGACGCGGCTTCTGATCGATTGAGGTTCGCCCGTTAGCTGCAGGCGCAGGGTTCGTCGTGCTGGCAGGTCCAGGGGCAAGCGGACGTCAAACCGTCGCTGCTGGCGGCGCAGGGGGCCTTGCAGACGCAAAGTCAGCTGCGGTCCGTGCGGCCCGTCGAAACGATCGACGAACGCCTCGGCGGACATGATGCCGTCGCTGCCAGTGCCGACTGTGACCATTACTGTCTGGCCTAAGGCAAACGGCGGCGTCTCCCAGTCGGCTGGCAAAGTGACGACCGCGGCGGCGTCCGACAACTCGGCTAGCTCACGCAGCTCGTCACACTCGCCTGCGGTTGTCGGGGGCAACGACATTTCTACGGCCACACCTGAGGATCGGCCAAAGGACCGGACAATTTAGGCCGTTCTTAAGGTGTGCCTCGGGATGGGCCTCCTATTCGCGAACCCCTTCCGTTTCGTGTGAGCTGGGATGGTAAACGCCACCGAAAATGTCGCTGTTGCCAAGCCGCGGTG
>DASYKL010000159.1:0-2955 GCA_035995405.1 Chloroflexota bacterium | reverse complement strand
AGCCTCCGTTGCCGCTCACTGGCGGCACTGAAGCTGTCGTTGGTCGACCAGCGGCAACGATTGATTCGCCGTCCGCCACGGTAATGGACCCCGGCAGGATGACCGTGTCGCCAACCTGGACTCCGCTGACGATCTGAATGCCGGCGGCATTGCTCAGTCCGATGCTGACGATCTGCATGCGAGCTCGTCCGTCGACGGCGGTGAACACGAATTGCTGGCCACTCCGCTGCTGTAATGCGGATGGCGGCACAATGATCGCGTTGTCCGCGTGCGCGGTCTGGATGACGACATCGGTCGACATACCCGCTCGCAATTTCCCGTCCGGATTGTTTGGTACGACGTGCACGCTGGCCGTGCGGGTCTTGATGTCGAGCAGCGGGTTGATGGCCTTGATAGTGCCGTCGAACGGCTGGCTGGCGAATGCTGCGACCTTGAGCTGCACGGTCTGTCCTTCAGCCAGCTGGCTGAGCTGGCTCTCTTCCGCATTCACCACGACTTCGAGGCTCGGCGGCACGAGCGTCATCAGCGTGGTCGAGTTACCCACCTGAGCGCCCGGCGCCGCGGTGACGTCGGCAATGACGCCGTCAGCCGGCGCCAACAGGCGAGTATCGGCCAGCGTCAGCTGTGCCACGCTGAGTTGGCCAACGGCCTGATCGACGGCCGCCTGGGCGTTGGCCAGGTCGGTGTCGGTGTAGGGCGTCTGCACCTTGTGCAGCTGCGCCGCGGCCTGGGCGACGGCTTGCTCCTGCTGCTGCAGATCGGTCGCCGTGTTCGGCTGCTGCGCCTTCAGCTGCTGCTGGCGGGCCTGTTCCACCAGCGCACGCTGGGCACGAACATCCTGGGCCGTATTCGGCTGTTGGGCCAACGCCAGCGCCTGGACCGCCTGGTCAACGGCCGATTGCGCTTGCTGCAGGTCTTCGTCGGTTGGACCCTGATTGGCGACGTCGAGCTTGGCCTGGTCGCTCTTCAGCTTTTCGGTGGCGGCCGTCACTGCTGACGCGGCGCTTTTGACCTGTGCGTCGAGCGTGCCGTTCTGCGCCGCGGCCAGGTTCGCCAGAGCAACGCTGAGATTGCCCTGACCCTGTACGAGCGCGCCCTGGGCTTGCTGCCTGGTCGCCTCGAGCTGCGCGCGTTGCGATGCGATGCCGCCGCTGGTCAGCGCATCGAGCTTCGCTTTGGCGCTCCTGGCGGATGCCTGGGCCTGGATCACCGCACCTTGCAGCTGCGCTTGCTGTGACGGGCTACCGCCGCGCTTGAGTAGATCGAGTTGTCCCTGGGCACTGTCGACCGCGGCGTTGGCGGAGCTCACCGCGGCTCGCGCGGCCGACTTGGCCCCGCCGCAGGCAGTGTTATTCACAGAGCCACCCGGAGACGTCGACGCACACGGCACACCGGCGCCCTGCTCGAGCGACGTTTGCGTCGACTCGGCCGACTGGAGCTGCGATTGCGCCGTAGCCAACGCCGCTTGTGCCTGGGCGAGAGCAGCCTGCGTCGGCCTGAAATTCTGGTCGACGGCCGCCTGGGCTGTGAGAAGTTGCGAGTTGGCCTGGTCATACGCGCTTTGCGCTGCCTGCAGATCGGACGCACTCGACCCGGGCAGGTTGGCCAGACCAGCATCCGCGGAGCTGATCTGCGCCTGCGCCGTAGTCACTGCCGCCTGAGCGGTCTCGAGCTGCGCCTGCGCCGTCTGGAGATTGGTGGCGTTGGTGCCACCGAGCGCGGCGTATGCCGCTTCGGATGCCGCCAGCGCCGCTTTGTCAGAATCGACGGCGCTCTGGTCGGCCTGGCGGACGTCCGCGGTAGCACCTTTTTGCGTCGTGGCGAGCTTGGCGTTGGCACCGTCCAACCCCGCCTGTGCCTGGGCAATGGACTCCGGCCGACCGCCTTGCAGCATGACGTCCAGCTTGGCCTGCTGGGCATCAAGCGCCGCTTGCGCGGCCCGAACATCTTCCGAGCGACCCTGGTTCTGCAAACTGCTGAGCCTGGCCTGCTGCTGGTTGAGCGTCGCCTCCGCGGCCGCAACGTCGTCGGCTCGCGCACCCGCTTGAATGCTGGCCAGTTTGGCGCGCGCCTGACTGACGGCTGCTTGCGATTGGATGACCTGCGCCTGGGCATTGGCTGGATCCAGGACGACCAGGGTGTCACCCAGTTTGACGCGGCTGCCGACTTCGACCGGCAGCTGCTGAATGGTCCCGCCTGTTTTGGCCACGATATTGACCTGGGCAGGTGCCCGCAGCTCGCCGCTGTAGCTCAGCGTTTGTTGGATCGAGCCCTGCGTCGCCTGTGCCACCGCAACGACCACCGCGAGTGGAGCGGCTGGCGCCGTCGTCGCCGCGGCGGGTGTGCCGCAGGCGGCGAGAAGCAGGGCGGCACCGCTGGCGACGCACACAAGAAGACGCGAGACAGATCGACTCATGCGCCGAGTCTGTCATCTGCCGCTGAGGGGACGCCCAGCTACGGCTGAACGTTCGCTGAGAATTGCGCAATGTGCTGGGTGTCGCAACGTCTCAGCGTTTTTTCAGCATTCTCCCAGCGACCGTTCAGCCTGAAGGCGCATACTCGCCGTATGCAGCAGCACCACCAGCCTGACCAGCAGGCAGCTCCGCCGAGCGATCCGATCCGAGCGCTGGTGGTGGAGGACGATCCTGGCACAGCGGAGTTCGTCCGTGTTGGGCTCGCCTATGAAGGCTTCGACGTAGCGGTGTGTGCTGATGGCGCCGCCGCGGTGCGCATGGCAGACCGCATCCGACCTGACGTGGTCATCCTGGACTGGATGCTGCCCGGTATGGATGGCCTCGAGGTGTGTCGACGTTTGCGCGCCCAAGGGGACGCCGCAATCCTGATGCTGACCGCGCGAGACGGACTGGCCGATCGGGTCCTCGGGCTAGAGAACGGCGCCGACGACTATCTGGTCAAGCCATTTCATTACGAAGAGTTGGTTGCGCGCAACCGGGC
>DASYKL010000158.1:0-3847 GCA_035995405.1 Chloroflexota bacterium | reverse complement strand
CCCCGGCGCAATCGCATCATCGCGGGCCTGTCCGCCGCCACAGTCATCGTCGAAGCCGGCGACAAAAGCGGAGCGCTGATCACCGCCGACTTCGCCCTCGAGCAAGGCCGCGACGTCCTCGTCGTCCCTGGTCCGATCCTGAGCCCAACCAGTAGTGGCTCCAATAGCCTCTTGAAACAAGGCGCCATCCCGGTCACATCGGTCGACGACATCCTCGAAGTCATTGGCGCGCAACACGACGACGACGGCCTGTCGCTGGCACGCCCCGTGCCTGAACTGAGCTCGCAGGAAATGGTGGTGTGGCAGGCTCTCAGCGCTGCGCCGCACCATGTCGATGAACTGGCGCGCGGGCTGCGGCTCCGTTCCGGCGAGGTCGCCGCCACCCTGGCTGTACTCGAATTGAAAGGATTGGCTCGCCAGGTCGGTTCAATGTTGTATACCCGGCCTGAATAGCAACCCACATCCTGAGCGTCTGGAGCGATGGGGTAGACTTCGGCCGCTCAACTGGGGAGTAACCAAACTCAAGCATGGCGAAGCAGAGCCTCGTGGTGGTCGAATCGGCTGCCAAGGCCAAAACAATTGAAAAAATTCTCGGGCGGGACTACATGGTTCGCGCCTGTTTGGGGCATGTCCGCGATTTGCCGACAAGCAAATTGGGCGTTGACGTCGAGCATGAGTTCAAGCCCCAGTACGTCGTCCCCAAAGAGCGCAAGGACGTTGTCAAACGGCTGAAGGACGATGCCCGCGGCAAACTGGCGGTGCTGCTCGCAACCGACCCTGATCGTGAAGGCGAGGCGATCGCCTGGCATCTGGTTTCGGCGATGGGCCTGGACGGCGATCAACCAGTCAGTCGCATCGAGTTCCACGAGATCACCAAAGGCGCCGTCCTGGACGCTCTGGCGCATCCGCGGTCGATCGATATGGATCGCGTCGACGCGCAACAAGCCCGTCGCGTTCTCGACCGCCTGATTGGCTATCCGGTCAGCGGTTTTCTGGGCAAGAAGATCCGCCGTGGCCTGTCTGCCGGTCGCGTGCAATCTGTCGCGGTGCGCATCGTGGTCGACCGCGAGCGCGAGATCGAAGCGTTCGTCCCCGTCGAGTACTGGTCGCTGCAAGCCGAGCTGACGCGCCGCCAGGGCCGCAAAGCTACGTTTACGGCAAACGTCGTCGAGCGTGCCGGCCAAAAGGTCGAGCTTCATACGGCGATCGAAACGGCGCTCGTCGAGGAGGACCTCAAGGGCGCTGCCTGGTCCGTTGCGGGCGTCAAAGAGCGCGAACAACAGCGTCACCCCGACGCGCCGTTCACCACCAGCACCCTGCAGCAAGACGCCAGCCGCAAGCTCGGCTTCACCGCCCGTCGCACCATGGTGGTCGCCCAGCAACTCTATGAGGGCATCGCCACTGACGGTGGTGACGCGGTGGGCTTGATCACCTACATGCGAACCGACTCGGTCAACGTGGCCCAGGTTGCGCTCGAGGAAGCACGCGAGTACATCAAGACCAAACTTGCCAACGGCATGCTGCCCGCTGAGCCGCGCGCCTACAAAACGAAGAGCAAGCTGGCTCAAGAAGCCCACGAGGCGATCCGTCCGACGTCCGTCTTCCGCGAGCCGGATGCCGTGCGCCAGCACCTGACGCCCGAGCAATACCGTCTCTATGACCTGATCTGGAAGCGCTTTCTGGCGTCACAGATGAACTCGGCGATTTTCGATGTGACCACCGTCGAAGTGGATGCGCAGGCTGCCGAAAAACCCAAGTACAAGTTCCGCGCCAGTGGCCAGCGCTTGAAGTTCGCGGGTTTCCTCAGCCTGTACCGGGCTGGTCAGGAAGAGGAAGAAGTGGACGAAGACCGCCAGCCGCTCCCCGAGCTGAGCGCTGGCGACCTGCTCGACCTGGTCCGGCTGGTTCCCGATCAGCACTTTACCCAGCCGCCGCCCCGTTACTCGGAGGCGACGCTGGTGAAAGCGCTCGAGGAGCGTGGCGTCGGACGGCCGAGCACGTACGCGCCGATTCTCGGCACCATCCAGGACCGCGGCTACGTCGAGCGCGATGGTCGACGGCTCAAGCCAACAGAGCTGGGCATGCTGGTCAACGACGTCCTGGTGCAGCAGTTCGGCGACATCATGGATCCCGATTTCACGGCCGTTCTCGAAGACAAACTCGACGAGGTCGCTCAGGGTGAGCGGGCCTGGGTGCCCGTTGTCCAGGAGTTCTACGGCCCGCTGAACCGTGACCTGGAGCGCGCGCTGGTCGAAGTCGAGCGCCTGAAGCCCGCCGAAATTGCCACCGATGAGGTCTGTTCACAGGGCCACCCGATGGTCATCAAGGAAGGCCGCTTCGGGAAGTTCCTGGCCTGCACGCAGTATCCCGAGCACAAAGAGACGCGTCCTCTAGCTGATGAGCTACCAAAAGACGCCCCCGAGGAGCATTGCAGTCACGGTGTGCTGATGCAGCTCCGCACGGGGCGCTTCGGGCCGTTCTACACGTCGACGCATGAGTGCGGGGAGACGAAGCCGTTCGCCCGACGAGTCGGTGTCGCCTGTCCCCTCGATGGCGGTGAGATTCTGGAGAAGCGGTCGAAGAAGGGCCGCACGTTCTACGGCTGCGCCAACTGGCCGAATTGCGACTGGGTATCGTGGAACAAGCCCCTGGTCGAGCCTTGCCCCGAGTGCGGCGGCATGCAGGTGGACATGGGCCGCGGGCGCGTTCGCTGTTTGAAGCACGAGGGCGAGCCACCGCGGTTCACCGCTCGCGTCAAAGCGAGCAGCGACGGCGCAGAGGACGGTGAGACGCCTGCACCCGCTCGCCGCAACGGCACAACGCGCGGTCGGACCACAGGCCGTAGCACGACGGCCAAGGCTCGACCAAAGACCACGGCCAAAGCGGCAGCGTCGAGCGCGCGACCGAAGGCGACTGCCAAAACGACTGCCAAGACTGCTGCGAAGGCCTCCGCCTCCCAGGCGCGCGGCAACGGCAAGGTCGCTTCGGCCGCAGCCAAACCGCGGCGGCCCGCCAACAAGGCATGAGCCATGCCGGTCGGCTGGAGCGTCTGCGCGCCTCGCTTGAGACGGACCAGCTCGACGGGCTCGTCGTGTCTCAGCCCGAGTCGCGCTACTACTTGAGCGGTTATACCGGCCACGATCTGCCGCCCCGTGACTCCGCCGGGTACCTGCTGATCTCGCGCGATAAAGCCCTGCTGCTGACCGATCCGCGGACCACAGAGCAAGCGGAGCAAGAGGCACCCGAGTTCGAGGTGCTGACCTACTCCGCCGGAAGTCAGGGACCTCAGGCAATCGCCGAGGCGGCGGCCAAAATCGGCCTCACCAACATCGGCTTCGAGTCGATCCACCTGCCGTATGGCATCTGGACAGAGATCGGTCGCCACCTGCTGTCTGGTGCCGAGCTCGTACCGTCCGAGCGACTCGTCGACGATTTGCGCGTCATCAAAGATCAAGAGGAGCTCAGCCAGCTACAAGGGGCGATCGACGTGCTCGACCGCTGTCTGGCGGACGTGTTGGGCCGCATCGAGCCAGGGCTCACGGAGCGGCAAGTCGCCCGCATGGTCGAGCTCTACCTGCTCGAACACGCCGACGGCTCGAGCTTTCCCTCAATTGTCGCGAGCGGCCCGAACGCCAGCGTGCCGCACGCGGTGCCCTCCGACAGGCGCATTCAGGAAGGCGAACCGCTCAAAATCGACATTGGCGCGCGAGCGAACGGCTACTGCTCCGACATGACGCGCACCGTCTGTCTCGGCCAGCCCCGCGATTCACGCGTTGAAGAGGTGCACGCCATTGTTCTCGCGGCGCAGGAGCGTGCCGAGCGTGAGATCCGCCCGGGCATGTCAGGT
>DASYKL010000157.1:0-5723 GCA_035995405.1 Chloroflexota bacterium | reverse complement strand
GCGCGTGCAAGAGCACCTGGTGCTGACCGCGATCGCCGTGATCATCGGTTTTCTGATCGCGTTCGCACTGAGCCTGGCGATTCGGGAAGTCCCGTCGTTGTACGCACCGGTTACGTGGTTCACCGGCATCCTGTACACGATCCCGAGCCTGGCGCTGTTTTCGTTGTTGATCCCGTTCACCGGGCTGTCGATCCTGACCGCCGAAATCGGTTTGGTCAGCTATACGCTGCTGATTCTGGTGCGCAACATCGTCGGCGGGCTGCGCTCGGTACCAACTGATGTACGCGAGGCGGCTGTCGGCATGGGCTACTCGCGCTGGCAGCTCCTGTGGCGGATCGAATTGCCGCTGGCGGTCGCGGTCATCATCGCCGGGCTGCGCGTCGCCGTCGTCACGACAGTCGGCCTGGTGACAGTCACTGGGCTCATCGGCCAGGGTGGGCTGGGCTCGCTGATCGTGTTGGGCCTGCAGCAGTTGTTTGCCACCCCGCTGGTCATTGGCGCGGTCGGCTCAATTCTGCTGGCGATCGTGCTCGATGGCTTGCTGGTCCTGCTTCAGCGATGGGCGACGCCCTGGCTACGGGCGAAAGCATGACCTTCCTGCCCGAAATCGTCGCCTGGTTGACCGACCCGCAGCACTGGGTCGGTTCGGATGGCATTCCCAACCGTGTCGGCGAGCACCTGTTTCTGTCGTTCGTGACCTCGGTGGTGGCTATTCTGATCGCGCTGCCACTGGGGGTCATCGCAGGCCACACTGGACGAGGCGGATTCCTTTTAATCAGCATAGCCAACGTCGGCCGCGCGCTGCCGTCCCTGGCGCTGCTCGTCCTGATGTTGATTCTGTCGCTGTCTTTGAAACTGGGCCTGGGCTTCTGGCCCACGTTTTTGGCGCTGGTGCCACTCGGCATTCCGCCGATCCTGACCAACAGCTATGTCGCCGTGCGGCAGGTTGATCCAGATATTGTCGAGGCGGCGCGGGGCATGGGTTTGCGCGAAGTGCAGGTGCTGCGCCGGGTGGAGCTACCAATTGCCGCGCCGTTGATCCTGGCCGGCGTCCGCAACGGGACGGTGGCCATCGTCGCCACGGCCACACTGGGCGCATACGTGGCGTATGGCGGCCTGGGCCGCTACATCGTGGATGGCCTCGCTCGTCAGGAGACGCCGCGGCTGCTCGTCGGCGCGATCCTGGTCGCTTTGCTGTCCATCGCCGTGGAGGTGTCGTTCGGCATTTTCGAGCGCCTGGCCGTGTCGCCCGGGCTGCGCAATGCGTCCGACGAGCCAGACGTCAGCCTCCCGAGCGGGCCGCGCTAACGCGGTCACGCTTGCATTCTGCACTCGCTTCTGATTGAGTGAACGGTGGCACGCGTCTGGCGTGCGATTCCCTCGACGTGGCTCTGTTGAGCCGCGAAAGGAGCTGTACCCAAATGCGGAGTTTCCGCTTGCTTGCCGCCGGGGCGTCGGCGTTGGCGCTGTTCGTCAGCGCTTGCTCGACGGGAGGCGCGCCAAGCCCAACCGCCCCCGCTGCCGCGGCTACCACTGCGCCCGCCAAGCCGACGACGGCTGCCGCGGCCAGTCCGGCTGCATCGCCCAGCGCCGCGGCTGCCGCCGCCGCCAGCCCCAAACCGGCTGCCAGCCCAGCTGCTTCACCGGCCGCCGCCGTAGCCAGCCCATCCGCGGCCGCCAGCCCCATCGCCGCTGGCGGACCCAAGCCGATGGTCAAGACCGGCTCCTTCAATTTCGACGAGAGCGTCATCTTGATGGAGCTTTACAGCCAGGTCCTGGAAGTCAACGGCTACACCATCGAGCGCCATCCTCGACTCGGTTCACGCGAAATCGTCGAACCGGCGCTCGAGTCAGCTCAGATTGACCTCGTGCCCGAATACCTGGCCACGGTCGAAGCCTTCCTGGCCAAGACCAACTCCAAGGCCTCGTCTGACCCGGCGGCGACGCAGAAAGCGCTGCAGGACCTGCTGACGCCGAAGAACATCACCGTCCTCGACTTTGCTCAGGCCGTTGATACCAACGGCTTCGTGGTCACCAAAGCCACGGCTGACAAGAACAAGCTGGCCAAGATGAGCGATTTGCAGCCAGTCGCTGGCCAGCTCGTGCTGGGCGGTCCGCCCGAGTGTCCGCAGCGGCCGTTCTGTCTGCTCGGCTTGCAGAGCACGTACGGGTTGCAGTTCAAGGACTTCAAGCCTCTGGACGCTGGTGGTCCATTGACCGTCGCCGCCCTGGACAGTGGCGATATCGATGTCGGCCTGCTCTTCACGACCGACCCCGCAATCACCTTGAAGAACTACGTCCTGCTCGACGACGACAAGCATCTGCAGCTCGCCGACAACATCGCGCCGCTGGTCCGCAACGACATCCTGACGCGCGGTGCGGATGCGCGCAGCTTGCTCAACAGCGTGACGTCCAAGCTGACGACGGCCGATCTGACCGACATGAACAAGCAGGTCGGGATCGACCACAAGGACGCCAAGGACGTGGCCCAGGTGTACTTGAAGGCGAAGTCGATTATTCCCTAGCGCGCGCGATAAACGCCCGCAACGCCGAGGAGTACCAGAGCGACGCCGCTCACCGTCAACGCGGTGAGCGGCTCACGCAGCAACAGCCAGCCCAACAGCACGGCGATCACCGGATTTACATAACTGTAGGTCATGGCGATTGTCGTGGGCAGGCGGTGCAGCACCTGGATGTACGAGCTGAAGCCAATCAACGAGCCGAACACGACCAGGTAGGCCCAGGCGAGCCAGGCCTCCGTGGTCGGGTGGGGCGGCAACGGCTCATGCAACAGCAAGATGAAGGGGATAAAGCCGAGGCCGCCGAACAGCAGCTGGTAAGCGGAGCTGACCCAGGGGCCCAATCCGACGGGTCGGCGACGCTGTAGCACCGAGCCCATGGCCCATGTCAGCGATGCGCCGAACAACGCGGCGATAGCCGGCAGGTCGAGCGGCGTGCCGCCTTGCACGGCCGGCACACTGAGCAAGACAACACCGGCGAGGCCAAGCAGCAGCGCGAGCAGCACCAGCGTTGACGGTCGACGGTGGTCGAGAAGCGCATCCATCGCGGCGACCCAGATCGGCGTGGAGCCCACGACGACCGCCGCGTAACCGGAGTCGGCGCGCTGTTCGGCCCATGCGACGAGGCCATTACCGCCAACCCACAACAGGACGCCTGAGATGACCAGCACGCCAAGCTCGCCGCGCGTTGGTCGCATGCGCTGTCGTAACAGCCATGTGATCGTCAGCAAGATCGTGCCCGCGACGATCGCCCGCAAGCTGCCCAACGTGAATGGCGGGAAGCCAGCGCCGTCGCGCACCGCGATGCGAATGCCGAGATACGTGCTGCCCCAGACGATATAGACGGCGCACAGGTATGCCAGACCTTGCCAGGTCACCTCATGAACCTGTCCGCGACCGGTTCTGGTCACGGGGCGGGGCGTCGGTGAGGTGGTCGGCAAGCCGTTGGAAGCGTACGGTATAGCCATGACCACGCTCGCCGCTCCGCCGCGTACCGCTGCCGCGACGCTCGCCGACGTATGCCACTCGTTGCGCTGGGCGAACCTGTCCGCGGACGTACAGGATCGCACCCGCGAATTGGTGCTGGATCTCCTCGGCGTCGCCCTGGCGGGCAGCCGCCAACCGTCGAGCTCACCCGTGGCTGAAGCGTCGCTGCGCCTGGGCGGCGCGGGACGAGCCAGCCTGATCGGTACCGCGGGCCAGACGTCGGCCGTGTTTGCGGCGTTGGCGAATGGCACGGCGGCGCACGCGGTCGAACTGGATGACGTAACGACGGAGTCTTCGCTGCACCCCGGTGTGGCCGTGGTTCCGCCTGCACTCGCGCTCGCCGAAGAGCTCGGCGCCTCGCCCGCGGCATTGTTCGAAGCAATCGTCAGCGGCTATGAGGTGACGATGCGCGTCGGGAACGCGCTGAACCCGGCGTCAGCCTATGCGCGCGGCTTCCACCCCACGGGCGTCGCGGGCGTGTTCGGGGCGACCATGGCGGCCGGTCGTCTGCTGGGCCTGGACGTGGAGGGTCTGATTCGCGCGCTCGGGATCGCTGGCACGATGGCATCTGGATCGCTCGAGTACCTGTCGGACGGCGCGTGGACCAAACGCCTCAACGCGGGCTGGGCTGGTCACGCCGGGATTACGGCCGCTTCCTTAGCCCAGGCTGGGTTCACCGGTCCGGCGACGGTCTTCGAAGGCCGCCTGGGTGTGCTGCACGCGTACACCGATGCGCCGTTTGCGGAGCGTTTGCTGGCGGACCTGGGCGACCCGTGGCAGGTTATGCGCGTGTCGATCAAGCCGTACGCGTGTTGTCGCTACAACCATGGGCTGATCGACGGAGTCCTGCGCCTCGTGGCAGAGCACCGGCTAGAGCATTCGGACGTCGATCGCATCCACCTCGGGGTGCTAAGCGGCGGGGCGCTGCTCGTAGCCGATCCGATCGAGCAAAAACGGCACCCCCAAGGGGTAGTCGATGCGCAGTTCAGCGCGCCCTATGCCGCGGCGACGGCGCTCGTCTACGGCACCGGCGGGATCGACGCCTACACGCCTGAGAAGCTCTCCAGCCCGCTCATTGCTTCGCTCATGGAACGGACCGATTGCTCCCGCGACCCATCGCTTGACGCGGTCTACCCGCGCCAATGGCCAGCGACCGTGTCTCTTGACCTCAAGGATGGCACGACGGTTTCGACGCGCGTCGAATACGCCACAGGCGAGCCCGAGAACCCGGTCACCCGCGAAGCGCTGATCGCCAAGTTCATGGGCCTCGCCGCGGACTCGGTTGCCGACCCCGCGTCGCTAGCGCAGCGCATCCTGAGCATGGCCACCGCCGCGGATCTCCAGGCGCTAACCGCCACCCTGCGCGGCTAACCGCTCAACGTGTAGCTCCGAGCGGCCAGCCGGTACTGCGCTGGACAGCGAAAGGGGGCATCCTCGATGAGGACACCCCCTTGGACCTGCGTCCTAGCGCTTTAAGAAGCCTAAGAAGCGCTCAAGAAGCGCTAAGAAACGTACTCCAGTAGCTCGCGGCGTAGTCTTGGCATGCGACGCAGCTTGGCCAACGCTTCGGCTTCGATCTGCCGAATCCGTTCGCGGCTGACGCCTAGCTCTTCGCCGACCTCGCCAAGCGTCCGCTCGTGCCCGCGATCCAGCCCGAACCGCAGCCGCAGCACCTGTCGCTCGCGTGGATGTAGCTCATCCAACGCGGACTCCAGCCGCTCCGACAGGTCCGATGCCTCAGACGATTCGCGAGCCTGATCGGCAGCCGACTCATCGCCAATCAGATCGCCGCGTGTCAACTCGCCATCCTCGCCGAGCGGTGTCTCGAGTGAGAGTGGCATGCGTGCCGCTCGTCGAGCCTCGTTGATCCGTTCCGGGTCAATGTCCAGGAACTGAGCAACTTCGTCGACGGTCGGCTCGCGGCCGAGCTCCGCCGCTAACTCCCGCTCAGCGCGGGCGGTTTTGGTCAGGAACTCGGTCACGTGCACGGGTAGACGGATCGTCCGGCTCTGGTCCGCGATGGCGCGGGTGACGGCCTGGCGAATCCACCAGTACACGTACGTGCTGAAGCGGAAGCCACGGCGCCAGTCGTATTTCTCGACGCCAATCTGCAAGCCGATGTTGCCTTCCTGAACCAGGTCGAGGAAGGACAGCCCGCGGCCGAGGTAGCGCCGAGCTACCGAGACGACCAGCCGCAGGTTGCATTCGATCAAGCGG
>DASYKL010000156.1:0-7066 GCA_035995405.1 Chloroflexota bacterium | reverse complement strand
GAACGGTCAGGGCGTGCCGGCAACGTCTACGGTGAATTTTGATACGTCGGAGTACGCCATCGCCAACGGCACCATCATGCGTGTCGGCAGCGGCGGACAGGTCTGCGTCAACGTCGGGACTATCAATGCCTCGCCGGGTAGCTCGCAGGCCGTTCTCGACGTCACGGGTTATGTCACCAGTGCCGGTCTCGGCAGTCTGGCCATGCTTTCTTCGCCACAGCGCGTCACCGATACACGTTCGTCCGGTGGCGCCATCGGCACGGGCCAATCACGCTGCTTCACCATGGCTGGTGTCGCGGGCATTCCCTCGAACGCCGTGGCGGTCATCGTCAACGTCACCGCCGTGGGCTACGGCACCCAGGGTTGGCTGAGCGTGTATCCCAACGGTCAAGCCGTCCCCGCCACGTCGACGCTCAACTTCGATCCCTCTGAATACGCCATGGCCAATGGGACCATCATGGCCATCGGCAGCGGCGGCCAGGTCTGTGTCAACGTCGGCACAATCAACAGCGCACCAGGCAGTTCCAACGTGCTCCTCGACGTGGTTGGCTATCTGACGCCGTAACAGGCGGCACGCAAGAGGCGTTTCTGCGCCAGGCCTGGTGCGTGCATACTTCCAGGCTAGCGTTGAAAAGCGTCTATGGAGGAAGGGCATGCTGTCGTCGATCCTGGTCCTGTTTGCGCTGTGGTTCGGGCAACCTGCTCCTGGGCCGGCAGCATGGGCGATTGAAGTCGACCCGGCGACGGCTCAGACCAGCGGCGTTCATTGGACCCTGTCGCTGAGTGCGCATTACTGCGGCGGCTATGCACTTGGCGACGGCGTTTTCATTCAACCCGAGACGCCGCTGACGTTGCCTGACCCCGTCCCCGCCGACGCCGTGCTCTTTGCCGGCGGGGCGGCTGACGCCTCGGTGCAGAACGGTGTTCTGCGTGTGGTGCCCTCGGACGATCGACTGTGGTCGCAGGTGTGTATCGACGGCGATCGGCCGTTTACCGTGGAGCTATTGCCGTCGCTCGGATTGACCAACCCTGACCCAGGAACGTACACCGTTGATACGTGGATCGGCGCCGGACCGCCTGCCCAGCTGTCCGTCAGCATCACGCGATAGCCATGCCGCGCTGGACCCGCGTGGTGCGCGCTATTTTCGCTGGCGGGTTGGCGCTGGGGATAGCGGCCAATACCGAGGCGTTCGCCGCACCGACGCCGACACCTACCGCACCACCAAGTAGCGTTTCGCGCCAGGCGCTGCCTGGGCAGACGGTGCCCGCGGCCGCGCTGGCTCAGGCGACGGCCCTCGGCGCGACCGATCCGGCGGCCGAGCTCGAGCTGGCGGTTACCCTTGTCCCGCGGAACGCGCAGCAACTGCAGACGTTGCTGCAGCAGGTGAACGATCCCCGTTCGCCAAGCTACCAGAAATACCTGACCAGGCAACAATTCGCCGCCCAGTTCGGTGCCGATCAATCGACGGTCGATGCCGTCACGGCGTTCTTGCTAGCGCAAGGTCTGCGAGTGACGCATGTGGCGCCGAACAACCTGCTGCTCAACGTGGTCGGACCGACAGCTAACGTCCAGCGGGCGTTCCAGGTTCAGCTGCAGAACTATTCGTTGAACGGCCGTACGGTGCACGCGGCGACCAACAATCCGTCGGTGCCGGCGTCGCTGGCGGGCGCGATTCAGGGTGTCCAGGGCCTGGACAATGTGTCGCAGGTGCGACCGTTTTTCGAGCGATCGCCCCAACGGGCGCAAGTCGGCAGCGGACCTGGTGGGGGCTATACGCCAGCCGAGCTGAAGACGGCCTATGACATCAATCCGCTACCGAGTGGGACTGGTCAGAGCGTAGCGCTGGTCGAATTCGACGGGTATCGGCCGAGCGACATCGCCCAATTCGCGAGCACCTACAGTCTTGGTTCCACCAGCCTGACGGACCACCTGGTCGACGGTGCGACGAACACGCCCGCTGGCGATGCGCTGGAGGCCGAGCTTGACATCGAAGTCGTCGCTGGAATTGCACCGGCGGCGGCACAGCACGTGTACATCGCCCCAAACACGCCCACCGGGCGAGTCGACCTGTACAGCGCGATCGTCAACGACAACGTGGCCAAAGTCATCAGCTCTAGCTGGGGACTCTGCGAGCAGCTCGAATCGCCGTCGATTCTGCAGGCGACCCACACGCTGCTGAGCCAGGGCGCTGTGCAGGGTCAGGCATTCTTCGTCGCCTCGGGTGACTCTGGCGCGTATAGCTGCAACAACAATCCTTTTTCGGGCGATCCGCCGGCGGTCGTGTATCCGGCCAGCGATCCAGCGGCGATCGGCGTTGGTGGTACGAGATTGACCACGGGCGGTGGCGGGGCGTACGGCAGCGAGTCAGTCTGGAGCTGCAGTAGTTGTGCTGGCAGCGACCCACATGGACTGGGCGGCGGAGGCGGCTTGAGCGTGGTCTTTGCGCGACCGGATTATCAAGCCGGGCCCGGGGTCATCAACCAGTACTCCAACGGTATGCGAGAAGTACCGGATGTGTCGGCTGATGCCGATCCGAGCACGGGCTATTCCGTGTACTGCACAGTCGCGGTTGCCGGGTGCACCGGTTTTGGGTGGTTGTCAGTCGGCGGCACCAGCGCCGCGGCACCGCTGTGGGCGGCCATCAGCGCAGTGACGAATCAATATCTGGCGGGGCGCGGTAAATCGGGCATCGGCAATGGCAATGTGGTGCTGTACCAATTGCTGAATTTCGCACAGCCGTACCCCGCCTATCACGACATCAGAGTGGGGAACAATCTGCTCTATCCGGCCACCAGTGGGTACGATCTGGCGAGTGGTATCGGGACGCCCGATGCATTCAATTTGGCACGCGATGTGGCGGCTCTGGCCGTGCCGCCGCCTATTACGACCCTGTCCGGGCCGGTCCGACTTATGGATACACGCACGATGGGCGGACCGATTGGAACTGGTCAGACACGTTGTTTTCCAGTAGGTGGGATCGCCGGTATTCCGAGCGACGCCGGCGCGGTGGTGCTGAACGTGACTGCCGTGGGGTATGGGACGCAGGGCTGGCTCAGCGTTTTTCCGAACGGTCAGGCAGTTCCAGGCACATCGACGCTGAACTTCGATCCATCCGAATACGCCATGGCGAACAGCTCGATCATGGCACTGGGGGCTGGTGGTCAAGTCTGTGTCAACGTCGGCACGATCAACTCGGCGGCGGGCAGTTCACAGGTCATTCTGGATGCGACCGGCTACTTGTCGGCTCTTGCGCTGGCGCAGATGCCAATGCTGGCGGCGCCACAGCGGGTTGTCGATACGCGGTCGACGGGCGGCGCGATTGGCACCGGCCAGTCACGCTGCTTCACCGTCGCTGGCGTGGCAGGTGTGCCGGCTGATGCCGCGGCGGTAGTGCTCAACGTTACGGCTGTTGGGTATGGCACCAGAGGCTGGCTGAGCGTCTACCCGAACGGTCAGGGCGTGCCGGCAACGTCTACGGTGAATTTTGATACGTCGGAGTACGCCATCGCCAACGGCACCATCATGCGTGTCGGCAGCGGCGGACAGGTCTGCGTCAACGTCGGGACTATCAATGCCGCGCCGGGTAGCTCGCAGGCTATCCTCGACGTCACGGGCTATGTCACCAGTGCCGGTCTTGCCAGTCTGGCCATGCTGTCGTCGCCGCAACGCGTCACCGATACGCGTTCGTCCGGTGGCGCCATCGGCACGGGCCAATCACGCTGCTTCACCATGGCTGGAGTCGCGGGCATTCCCTCGAATGCCGCGGCCGTCATCGTCAACGTCACCGCCGTGGGCTATGGCACCCAGGGCTGGCTGAGCGTCTACCCCAACGGTCAAGCCGTCCCCGCCACATCGACGCTGAACTTCGACCCATCTGAATACGCCATGGCGAACAGCTCGATCATGGCACTGGGGGCTGGTGGTCAAATCTGCGTCAACGTCGGCACAATTAACTCTGCGCCAGGCAGCTCCCAGGTAATTCTGGATGCGGTGGGTTATCTCACGCCCTGACCCACACACCACCGAGCGAGAGCCTGCCCGACATGGAGTGCGAAACAGTTCGCAAATAGCGAGTGAACCCGTATAAACCGCAAACCTTGCGGTACGCCGACACGATCTGGCGGGCCATCGGAGCTGGTCTCTGGGTGGCGCTGGCCGTTCTCGCGCCAGCGTTGCCTGCCCAAACTGTTTTGGCCCACTCGAACGCCGTGGCTCAGGCGGACCAGGGCCTCAACGGTGGTTGGGCCATCGACGATGCCGGGCACATCACCTTCGTCCACTCGCTTACGTCGAGCCTGGGCGCGATGCACGATGCGGGAGCGGGCTGGGTGCGCATCGTCTTCCGACTTGGTGGCTGCTACCCAAACTGGACCAGCCGAGGCTGTGATGGCCGTACGGCACTGCAAGCTTACGACGAGGTCGTGGCCAGCATCCGCGGACAAAACCTGCACGTGCTCGGCATCCTGACGTCGGAGAGCTGGCTGGGCTCGCAGAATGACTGGGTCGCTAATAATGCCGAAACGGCCGGCGGCAACGGCGACAATGCCTTTGCACAAGGTTTCGCTCAAGGCGCCGCGGCCGTGGTGGCCCAACACTTCGTCGGCCAGGTGGTCGATTGGGAAGTCTGGAACGAGCCGAATGCCTGGACCGATACCGACGGCGTGGGGCATTTCTGGGGCTCGAGCTATATGTACCCGTCCAATTACGCCTGGCTGCTGCGTCGCTCGTACACCGCGATCAAGAACGCCCAACCGAGTGCTCGCGTGCTGTTCGGCAGCCTGTTTGCGCACGAGTCGTTTGGGGTTCAGACCATGGTTCAAGTCAACGGCAAGAGCCAGCGCGTCACGAAGCGCGGCGATATGCCCGGTGCTCGTCGGCCTGCACCCCGCGCTGCCGCCCTGACAATCCGGCTGGCAACTGCCTGCGCCAGCAATGCGCCGGCTGGGGCCGACAGTGGGGCGTCGTATCTGTGCGCGACCTATGCCGTCGGACTCGGCTATGCGAGCTGGGCGGCCGGCGCTTATCCCTTCGAGGACGTCGGGCAGCATCTCTACCTCGGTCTGGGTACGACCGTCAGCGGGGCCACCGTTTCGACGTATCTGCAAGATTTACGGCAGGCCTACCTGGCGTATGAAGGCTCGAGTACCAGTAAGCGGACGCTCGTCACGGAGGTAGGCTGGCCAACCGACCAGGTCAGTCCGCAGGTCCAGGCGGACAACCTGCGCATTGCCTTTCAGACACTGCGAAACACGAGCTTTGTCGGGCGCAGCTTCTGGTTCAACACGCAGGACGCGCCGGAGGCAGGCCTGTACTACGGTCTGGTCGACACCAACGGCTCGGCCAAGCAGGCGTTTGCGGCCTTCCAGCAGTACGCCACGTACCAGGCATCGCCGCCACCACCAGCGCCGACAGGGTTCGTGCAACCCCTCAGCCAACCCCAACGGCTCGCCGATAGCCGCACCAACGGCGGACCGATCGCCACCAACACGTCGCGCTGTTTCAGCGTGGCGGGTCAGGCGGGTGTGCCGCCCGACGCCGCCGGTGTCATTCTCAACGTCACGGCCGTGGGCTACGGTAGCCAGGGGTGGGTCACGGTATATCCCGCCGGCCAGCCCGTGCCCGCCACGTCCACGTTGAACTTCGACACCTCCGAGTACGCCATGGCCGATGGCACGATCATGCGTCTGGGGAGTGGCGGGCAGGTCTGCGTAAGCGTCGGCACCGTCAATTCGAGCCCTGGCAGCTCACACGTGATCCTCGATGCGACCGGCTTTCTGACGAGCAGCGCGCTGGCACAGATGCCGATGTTGTCTTCGCCGCAACGCGTGATCGACACGCGCACCTCAGGCGGCGCGATTGGCACGGGTCAAACACGCTGCTTCGCAATGGCCGGTGCAGCAGGCGTCCCTGTTGATGCGGCAGCTGTTGTGCTGAACGTCACAGCTGTCGGCTACGGCGCCAGGGGTTGGCTGAGCGTCTACCCGAATGGCCAGGGTGTGCCGGCGACGTCCACCGTGAACTTCGATACGACCGAGTACGCCATCGCCAACGCCAGCATCATGCGCCTCGGCACGGGCGGGCAAGTTTGCGTGAACGTCGGCACAATCAACAGCGTGGCAGGCAGCTCGCACGTGGTCATCGATGTAACCGGCTACATCACCAGCACGGGTTTGCAGCAACTGCCCCTGCTCACGTCCCCGCAACGGCTGGTCGACACGCGGTTCACGAGTGGGCCGATTGGCAGCGGCGGTTCGCGGTGCTTCTCGGTTGCCGGTCAGGCGGGCATCCCAGGCGACGCAGCGGGAGTGATCATCAACGTCACCGCGGTCGGTTTCGGCGCGCGTGGGTGGGTCACCGTGTTTCCCAGCGGCCAGGCTGTTCCAGCAACGTCGACGCTGAACTTCGATCCAACCGAGTACGCCATGGCCAACGGCGCGATTATCCGCCTGGGCGATGGCGGCTCGATCTGCGCTGCTGTCGGCACGGTGAGCTCGGCGCCGGGGAGCTCGCAGGTGCTGATCGATGTGGTCGGCTCTGTCGCTCCCTGAACGGGGCGTGCGGGTCGCCACGTAGCCGGCACAGCGCACTTGGCCATACGCTTGCTTGCGCACGTGAGCGACCCGACTTTCTCTCGGCTACTCGTTTTCATGACCTGGCTGCTTGTCGGGGTGGCGCTCGTCACTCTTGCGCTGTACTTGCGAGTGCGGGTGTTCATCGGCACGCGACCGGGCGGGGTCGATACCTGGTACTACCTGGCCAGCGCCGAGGCTATCCGCAAACAAAGACGACTCCCGATCAGTCTGCCGCAATACTTGCTGCACGACCGCCAGGAGTCATACCCGGCGGTCTTTCCGTTGTTTCTGGCTGCTTTGCCGCAGGCCTGGCTGAAGCGCTATTTCTGGCTCGTTTCGCCGCTGATCGATTGCATACAGCTCGTACTGCTGTATTTGCTGGCCTTTCGGCTGACCGATAGCGTGCTGGCCGCGGGCACGGCAGGCCTGATCTACGCGGTCACGCCGCAGTTGATTTCGGAGACGCGCAACCTGAATGGCCGCGCCTTCGCTT
>DASYKL010000155.1:0-5616 GCA_035995405.1 Chloroflexota bacterium | reverse complement strand
CGAAGCAATTAATGCGTTGTACGCCGCTCAGGTCGCGCTGGCTGGGATTAACGCGTTGCGCGAGACGTTCCGCGATGAAGACCGCATTCGCGTGCACCCGATCATTACCCGTGGAGGCGACGTCGTCAGTGCGATTCCGGCCGATGTCCGAATGGAGACGTTCGTCCGCGCCGCCACCAGTGAGGGCCTGGACTCGGCCCATCGGAAAGTCGATCGGGCGCTCAAAGCCGGCGCGTTGGCGCTGGGGGCACGCCTCGAATTGACGACCGTGTCAGGCTACCTGCCGCTGCGACAGGACGAGACGCTGATGGCGTTGTTTCGGGCGAATGCCGAGACGCTGGTCGGTGCACAACACGTCAAGACGGTTGGTCACCGGACTGGTGGAACGGACATGGGTGATCTGGGGCAGGTCATGCCGGTGTTGCACCCTTTCACGACGGGTGCCAGCGGCACAATGCATGGCGCGGATTTCCAACTGGTTGATGAAGAGATTGCGGTACTGAATCCAGCGCGGGCGATGGCGATGACAATCGTCGACTTGTTGAGCGACGGCGCGGCAGGCGCGCGACGCGTGCTTGCACAAGCACCAGCCAAGAAGACGAAGGCGGTCTATCTTGCGGAAGTCCGGGCGCTGAACGCGACTGAGGTGTATGGCTGAAGCCCAGGCGGTTCTCACCGCGGTCGATGCGCAGCGCGATGCGATGGTGGGGCTGCTGCAGGACCTGGTGCAGGTGCCGAGCGTCGGTGGCTCGGACGAGGAGAACGCGTTGCAATTGGACCTGGCAGAGCGTTTTCAGGTACTGGGACTGGAGACGGACCTGTGGCCGCTGCCGCTGGAGGCGCTCACGGCCGAGATGGACTTTCCAGGCATGGAAGTTGAGCGTCGCGCCGGGTGGGGCCTGGTCGGGCGGTTGCCAGGCAAGGGAGGTGGACGGACATTGTTGCTCAATGGCCATGTGGACGTTGTTCCACCCGGTGATATGGGTGCGTGGACGAGCGGGGACCCTTTTTCGGGTCGCGTCGATGGCGGGCGTTTGTACGGTCGCGGGGCGTGTGACATGAAAGGCGGGCTTGTCGCCGCGCTGTGGGCCGTGCGTGCCCTGGCCCAGAGCGACGTGCCGTTGCGCGGCGATGTGCTGTTGGCCAGCGTGCAGGGCGAGGAAGATGGTGGCTTGGGTACGTACGCGCTGCTGCGGCGGGGTTGGCGGGCAGAAGCGTGCGTCATTCCGGAGCCGACCGGGTTGGATCTGGTGCCGGCGAACGCCGGCGCGTTGACGTTTCGGCTGCGGGTGCGCGGTCATGCCACACATGCCTCGCGGCGGACCGAAGGCGAAAGTGCGCTCGAGCATTTCTGGCCGGTGTGGCGGGGGTTGCAGGATCTCGAGCGGCGGCGCAATGCCGAGGTGGATCCGCTGATGCGGCGGTGGCCGATGCCTTACGCGTTGTCGATTGGGAGAGTGCAGTGTGGCGATTGGGCATCGTCGGTGCCGGATGTGCTGGTCGCCGAAGGTCGCTTCGGCGTTGCGCTCGACGAGTCCGTCGCCGAAGCGCGCCAGGCGTTCGAAGACGCTGTCGCAGAAGTCTGCGCGGCAGAGCCCTGGCTGCGTACGCATCCAGTGGAGGTGGAGTGGTGGGGTGGCCAATTCGCGTCTGGTCGACTCCCGACAGACAGTGATCTGCTCGAACGAGTCGGCTTGGCGCACGCCATCGCGGCGGGTGAAACGGCTCGACCGCAAGCCATGTGGGGCGCTCCCTACGGCAGCGATCTGCGCTTGCTAACTGGGCTGGGCGGCGTCCAGACGCTGCACTACGGCCCGGGCGATGCCCGGCTGGCGCATGGTCCGGACGAATCCGTCCCTCTGGAGGAGGTCCACATCGCGGCTCGTACGCTGGCACTCCTGGCGCTGGATTATGCCGCCTAGCCTCCGAATTACCGCGCTCAACGTCTACCCGGTCAAGTCATGCGCCGGCACGTCGCTGACGGTCGCCGACATTGGTCCGCGCGGGATCAACCACGACCGCGAATACATGGTCGTTGACGACGAGGGCGAGTTCTTTACGCAACGCGAATTGCCGCGCCTGGCACTGATCCGGCCGACCGTCGGCAATGGCTACCTGACGCTTGCTGGGCCGGGTGCTGATCCGCTGGACGTGCCGGTTGTCGACGGACCGCGGAGCAGGGTGCGGATCTGGCGTGACCACGTACAGGCCGCCGTCCAGGGCGCCGAAGTGGCGGACTGGCTGTCCGCATTTCTGGGCAGAGTGTGCCGGCTGGTGCGTTTGCCTGAGGAGAGCGTGCGGCCGGTTGATCCGCAGTACGGCCAACCGGGCGACCAGGTCAGCCTGGCCGACGGGTATCCCGTGCTGATCATCTCCGAAGAGTCGCTGGCCGATCTCAATAGCCGGCTGGCTGAGCCGTTGCCGATGAATCGGTTTCGACCGAATATCGTCGTCCGCGGCCTGGGCACGCCGTACGGCGAGGACCATTGGCGCACGGTGTGCATTGGCGAGGTCCGGCTCGAGGGCGTCAAACAGTGCGCCCGGTGCGCGATCACCACGACCGACCAGGTGACCACGAAACGTGGCGTTGAGCCGCTGAAAACGCTGGCAACGTACCGCCAGGTGCCGCGCGGCGTGTTGTTTGGCCAGAATGCGATACCCCGCTCTGTGGGTCGTATCGAAGTCGGTAATGAAGTTGTAATCGACGATGGCGCGCAACATGCAGTCTCGCCGGTGTGACTCTCGAGCCTAACAATACTTCGCGCTCTGCGCGCGTCCAGGCCAGCGCCGCGGTGCTAGTCCTGTTGGCACTCATCATGGCTGCCCTGCTGATGGGCCCCACGACTGCCCTCGGCCAGGGGACGGGTACGCTCACCCCTACGCCGAGCCCCGCGCCGGCAGGGGCGACCAATACGCCAGCGGCAGCAACCAATACGCCGACGACTGCCACGACGTTGACACTGTCGACGTCCAACGGTTTGCCCGGCGCATCGATTACGGCCAACGGCGCTGGCTTCCGACCTGGTGAAGTCGTCGACGTCTCGTTCAATGGCCAGCCGGTCGGCTCGCCAACCGCCAACACCGGTGGCACCTTCAGCCTGAGCTTTGCGGTACCCAACGTGCCACCAGGTCAGTATGGCGTGCTCGCCAAAGGCCAGAGCAGCGGCAATACGGCCACCACTTCGTTCACGGTGAACCAGGGTGGGGCGGCGCTGTCGTTCACGCCCCCGCAAGCTGCGCCAGGCACGTCGCTGACGGTCGCCGGCAGCGGTTTCCAGGCAGGTGAAACGGTTCAGCTGACCTTCAACGGCGCAACGGTCGGCTCCGCGACGGCTGACACCGCTGGTGCAGTGACGATCACGTTTACGGTGCCGACGCTCGCCGCGGGCCAGTATGGCGCCACGGCGAGTGGCCAGACCAGCGGCGTTGTCGTCAATGCCACGTACACGGTCCTCGCGCCGAACGCTACCCCAGCGCCGACGGCGGCCCCAACGGCGACGCCAGTGCCCGCGCCCAATCCGCAGCCAGCGCCGAATGCGCCAGCGATCGTCCACGACGAGCGGTACTTCAGCCAGACCGGCTACCGCATCGACGATGACAATGTCTGGGGTTTCTTCAACCAGTACGGCGGACTGAGCACATTCGGTTACCCGGTGTCGCGCAACATGTCGCTCCTGGGTTGCCCGGTGCAGATGTTCCAGCGTCAGGTTATCCAGGTCTGTCCGGGCGCCGGCGCGGCGCTGATCAACCTGCTCGACCCGGAGATCTTCAATTACACCCAGGTCAACGGCAGCACCTTTCCGGCGCCGGACAACGATCTCAAGAACCGCACGCCACAGGTCGGCTCACCGACGTACGCCCAGGACATCGTCGCGTTCGTCAACAGCGTAGTGCCCGACACGTTCAATGGTCAGCCAGTCAACTTCCTGCAGACGTTCAACACGTTGGGCGGCCTGACCATCTGGGGCGCTCCGATTTCGAATCCGCAACCAGACCCGGCCAATGCGAACTTCATCTACCAGCGCTTCCAGCGTGGGATCATGCACTACATCGCCGGTCAGGGAACCCTGAGCATCCTGCTCGCGGACTACCTGAAGGCGATCATCATGAACAAGGACGTTCCGCCGGACCTACTGGCCCAATCGCAGGGTACCCGTTTCTTCAACCAGTACTGCCCTGGCCAAACGCAGTGGCTCTGTCGCCCGAGCGAGCTGCCTGGGACCGACCTGACCTACGCGTTCCAGAACGGCTAGACGGCGCGGGGGTATAAGGTGGCGCGGTGAACGCGGCGCCACCACCCTCAGGCCAGCCAGACGGCTCGAAACCATCTGGCTGGACCATCCTCCCGTCCAACGTGGACGACGCGGCGCCGCCGCCAACGACCGCTCGACGCGGCGGTGCACTGCCCTGGGCGATCATCCTCGTCGGGTTGGTCGGGATAGTGCTCGGTGCGGGCGGCGTCATGCTGCTGGTATCGCCGAGCGCGACGCGGCCCGCGGCAGCGCCGACGGTGGGACCGCTGCCGACGTTCGCGCCGACGGTCACTGCGTCGCGAGGGGCCTCGAGCGCTGCGAGCGGCGGAGCTCTGGCGGATGTGAATGGCATCCCGTGCGATGCGCTCGAGTCGACGTTGTTTCACATCCACGTGCACCTGGCAATTTTCATCGACGGTCGCGAGCAGCTCGTTCCGTTTGGCATAGGCATTGGCCAGCCCTGGCAGGTGAGCGACAGCTCAGAGGGTCCCTTCGTCGACGATGGGGCATGTTTCTATTGGATCCACACGCATACGCAGGATGGGATCATTCACATCGAGTCGCCGGTGCGGCGGAGATTCACCCTGGGCGACTTTTTTGCCGTCTGGCAAGTGCCGCTGAGCGAGGCCCAGGTGGGGCCGGCGCAAGGGCCTGTGATTGCCTATGTCAACGGGAAACGCGACACGACCGCTCCAGCCGACATCGCGCTGCTGGCGCACGAGCGCATTCAGCTGAACGTCGGCCAGGACGTGCCGCCGTACGTGTTCGACTTCCCGCCCGGGGACTGACCCGATGACGCAGATCATGTCGCGGCGCACGGCCAGCTCCGCGACGGTGTCGCTTGCCCGTCTCGGGCTTCTCGCGCGGGGCGCCATCTATCTGCTGGTCGGCTGGCTGGCTCTGCTGACGGCGGTAGGTATCGGTACCGCCGGGATCGCCGACAAGCAGCAAGCCCTGCAGACTGTCGGGTCAGAGCCGCTCGGCACGTTCTTACTGATCCTCGTTGCTGCCGGCCTGCTGGCGTATGCCATCTGGAGTCTGGTGCGTGCGGTCCTGGATCCCGAGTGGCGCGGGCACGATGCCAGGGCCGTCTTTGCGCGGGTCGGCAACGCCGTCGCGGCGGTGTCGTACGGCGGTCTCGGCATCGGCGCCGTGCGATTGGCGCTTGGTCTGGGCAGCGCCGGCAAAGGCTCGGACGCATCGACCCAGGACTGGACGGCGTGGCTCCTCGCAGCGCCGTTCGGCCCGCCGCTGGTGATCGGGCTTGGTCTGATCGTGGTGGCTGTTGGTCTGATCGAGTTGGTGCGGGCGTACAAAGCGGACTTTCAGCATGATCTGCGCACGACCGAGTTAGGTCGCACCG
>DASYKL010000154.1:0-6189 GCA_035995405.1 Chloroflexota bacterium | reverse complement strand
CGCTTCGCCGCAGGCTAGTGGCCAGTGAAGCGCGGGGTTCGTTTCTCGTTGAACGCGGCGATGCCTTCCTGACGGTCGGCCGACGCAATCGCGCGCATGTACGCCTCGTGTTCGCGCTCCAGACCAGCCTCAAACGGCAGGTCTGCACCGTGGTCGATCGACCATTTCGCCTGTCGTACGGCAAACGGGCTGTTTTTCTGAATCTCGTCCGCCAGCAGCATCGCCCGTGTCAGCAGCTCAGATCGCGGCACGACATGATTGACCAGGCCCAAAGCGAGCGCATCGGCGGATGGGATCTTTCGCGCGGTGAAGATCAACTCCTTGGCCCGATTGCGACCGATCATGCGCGGCAAGCTCTGCGTCCCGCCACCACCAGGGATGATGCCCAGACTGACTTCCGTCAAGCCAAAGACCGCTTCTTCAGACGCAACGACGAAGTCGGCCAGCATCGCCAGCTCGGTCCCGCCGCCGAGCGCAAACCCGTGGACCGCCGCGATCATCGGCTGCGGCACGTCCCGCAGGGCTTTGAACAGCCGCCGGAAGAGTGCACGCTGGGTGGCCCAATCGCCGGCCGAGAAATCGCGCCGCGCTTTCAGGTCGGCGCCGGCGCAAAACGCTCGCTCTCCCGCGCCGCGCAGGATCACCACCCAGATCGATTCGTCGGCCGCTACCGCGGCACAGAGCTCCGTCAGGCGTGCTCCAAGCTCGTTGTTCAACGAGTTGAGCGCTTCCGGTCGGTTCAGAATCAGGTGCGCGACGTGTCCGTCGCGTTCGAGCAAGACCGTATCGCTCATTCGGACGTCCCATTCTGCGATCGCCCTTCGTCGACGCCCACGGCGGTCCCTTGCTGCTCGGTGATTGCCCGCTCGCGCATCTGACAGATACCAGCGCTCAGTCGAACGGGATAAGGCCGCGGCGAGACGAGCTGGCGGTACTGGTCGGGCAGGCGGCGCAGATTGCTCTGCGCGAATTCCCAGATCTCACTGAGCGGCGGCAGCGAGCCCGGGACCACCTCGCCCTGCAGCACCACGGGTTTCAGCAGTCGCTCACTGCCCGCCGGTTTCGGCTCATCGGCGAGCTGAATCAGGTCCTCAGAAAAATTGCCCAACCGGTAGACCTCTTTGATGCCTGGCCACGTACTCTTCTCGCCCGCGACTTTGATCTTGGGGTGGTCGCCGCGTGCATCAGAGGCAAACACCTGTTTATAGACGCCGCCCAGTGCCGCGCCCTCGATATCGCGTTCGACCGAGCCGGCGCCCACACCCAGGCTGGTGCCCACGCCAAACGAGTCGATCGGCGCACCGGCTTCGAGCAGCTCATGGATCGAGAACTCGTCAAGGTCGCCCGACACGGCGATTCTGACTTCGCTCAGACCGGCCCGATCAAGAACCTCACGTACATAACGTGCGTCGCTCTGCAGGTCGCCACTGTCGAGGCGAACGGCAGCCAGGACGTGACCGAGGCGGTCGCGGGCCGAGTGGGCGACTTCGACCGCCGTATGGATCGCCACCCGCGGGTCGTAGGTGTCGAGCAGCAGCGTGTAGCGGTTGTAGGTGTCGGCGATGACTTCAAACGCCTGTTGCTCGGTGTCGAACAGCTGGATCAGGGCATGCGGCACGGTGCCAGTCGACGGCAGGCGGAAGCGGAACGCTGCGCCCAGGAAGGACGTGCTGAAACAGCCGCCGATGCGCGACGAGCGCGTGGCGACAAACGGATCCTGGGCCCGCCGCAGCGAAAACTCGGCAACGGGACGGCCACGCGCGGCCCACACCACACGGCTGGCTTTCGTGGCAATCAGGGTGGCCAGATTCATCGCTTGCAACAAGCCGCTTTCGAGCAGCAGCGCTTCAGAAAACGGCGCCGTAACGCGCAGCAGTGGTTCGTTGGGAAACGCGATCGAGCCTTCGGGCATGGCCAGGATCTCACCTGTGAAGCGCAGGTCCTGCAAGTACTCCAGGAAGGCTGGATCGTAGTCGCGGATCTGTTGCAGAAATGCCAGGTCTTCTTCGGTGTAGTGAAAGCTGCGCACGAACTCGAGAGCCATTTCCAGGCCCGCGACAAGCAGATAGGCGCCGCCGAAGGGCGCCCTGCGGGCGTACAGATCGAAGGTGGTCAGTGGAGCACGACCAGCACGCCAGGCGACATATGCCGAGTCAGGGTGATACAGGTCGGTCAGCAGACCGGGGTGGTACGGCGTGTACGAACGCGCCATTGCCATAGAGCGGGATAGTAACTGTTGGAAAGCACCGGCTTCGGCATCCGACCTGCGTATACTGTGCCCTGACGCTATGACGACCCTGACCTTGACCGACGAAGCCGTCTCCCGGCTCCGCTCCGTACTTGAGACTCAGCAGGCGCCCGATGGGGCGCTGCGCGTGTTTGTCTCGCCGGGCGGCTGCTCGGGATTTTCGTATGGCATGTCGCTCGAGGCCGAGCCGGCTGATGACGACGAGGTCGTCGAGCAGTCCGGTGTGAAAGTCGTTGTGGATCCGTTCTCGCTGCAGTATCTGAGCGGGGCGCAGATCGACTTCATTGACAGCCTGATGGGCGGCGGGTTCACCGTCGTGAATCCGAATGCCGTCAAGAGCTGCGCCTGCGGCCAGAGCTTCGATACAACCTTCGGCGGCGGCGCCGCCAAACCCTGTCACTGACCCGCCGCTAGCGCGGATTTATTGGGCCGTCTCTTTGAGCGGTGTGCCCATGACCCGCGGGGTCGTTGGCCACGACGAGCCTGTGCCCGGCTCATCGGTCAGCCCGACGCTCTCATAGGACATCACGTCTGTGGGCACCTGGATCATCGTCGAGCCGTTGCCGGAGCGATCTGGCCAGAGCAAGCCGCCGCTAACCCGCTCGTTGCCGCGCACGAACCACACCTGGTAGGCACGGCCCTGCTCGATGGGCGGCAGGTCATGGCACATCAGCATGCCTGTCCCGGAGAGCGGATCCATGTACACCATGCCGTGCGACGGCACGTTCTGGGCGATCGGCCGCAGCGGCCGCACGGCAAGCTTGTCCGACGCCAGAACTTGAGACAGTCGTTCGAAGCGCGCGGCGCGGTCTCGCGCGGCCTGCGCCTCGTTTTGCAGAGCCAGGATGTCGCCCTGCAGCATGGCCAGCCATCCGACAGCGACCAGCGAGACCAGGAACGACGCCGCGGCGACCAGCCACGGGGCCGAGAAGCGGAAGCGCGGTCGGCGGTTACGAGCCGCGGCCAGGGATCGCGGCAAACCACCGCGCGTGTGCCGCGCAGCTTCGAGGACGCGGCCGCGCAAAGCGGCGGGCGGTTCGAGCTGCGGCACAGCCGACCCTATCACCGCGGCAACTTCGCGGAACGAGTCCAGCTGCCGTGCACATTCCGGACACTCCGCGGCGTGCCGCTCGACCCGTCGGACTTCTTCCGAGTCGCTCGCGTCGAGGGCGACGGCGGCGGCGAGGTCCAGGAATTCCTCGCAAGTCATGGTCGCGGGCTCGCTCATCAGCGTTCGCTCCACAACCGCGCCAGCTCCGGCGCTTTCCGCAGCTGCTGCAGCCCGAGACGCATCCGGGTCTTGACGGTGCCCAGGGGCAAGCCAAGCAAGTTGGCGATTTCGAGCTGGGTCAGACCACGGAAATAGGCCAGCTCGAGCGTCACGCGCTGCTCTTTCGAGAGGTTCCCGAGCGCCTGAACGACGGTCGCTTGTTGCTCAAATGCGCCCGCGCGCGATTGCGGATCGCCATCGCTCGAGCTAAGGCCCAGGTTGTCCAGCAGGTCCACCAGCCCATCGCCATTGCTTGATGGCACCGCGGGCATCCGATGACGCTGCTCGAGCTGTCGACGGCGGAGGAGATCGACAGCATGATGGTGCGCGACGCTCAGCAGCCAGGGGAACAGACGACCGCGCGCGGACTGGTACGCCGTAGGCTGCCGCCAGAGTTTGAGAAACGTCTCTTGAACGACTTCTTCGGCCGCGGGTGAGTCACCCAGCAAGCGCATGGTCACCGAGTACACGCCACGGCTGTGACGTTCATACAGCTGCTCGAGGGCATGCGCATCGCCCTCGGCGACGCACGCGACGAGCGCCGCTTCGTCAGCGACCGCGGCCTGCAAGCCACGCCTCGCTGCCGCTGCCGACCCACCTCCTCCGAACGTGAGTCCGAGCTCCACGGTCGAGCGAGTATAACGCCCGGCAAGAGCATGCGAAAAAGACAGCGCGCGCAGGCAGACAGCCACCACAGGTCCCGATAGTCCTACGGCCAACAGGTGCGCACAGATTCATACTGCGCATTCGGACAGTGTCAGGCCCAAGGGTTACGTTGAGCAGCTGAAACCTGGCCGTGATACCCGGGGGACCGCCCGCAACGTGGCTGTGACGCCTATGCACCTAGGCTGGAGGACGTGTCGAGGCGCACAGCATCCCCCCGCCGCGAGCGGCAAACCAGTTCAAAACGACTACGACAAAAGACGACCCTGCAGCAGCGTATGCATCTGTTTCTGCCGCTGCGCAGCTGGCGCCTGCAGCTCGGTGGCGCGGTCATCGGCATCGCGGCAGCCATTCTTTCGGCGCAGTCATTTGCGTCCGCGCGTGAAGCCGTCGCCACGTATCTGATCCAACCAGGCGACACTCTGTCGCTCATCGCGACGACCAGCGGCGTGTCACTCGACAAGTTGATCAGCCTGAATGGGATCAAGAATCCCGACTTCATCGTGGCGGGCCAATCGCTGTCGCTGGACGGGTCACCCGTTTCCATCTCGGGCAGCGCCGCGCCGAACAGCGGACCAACCTACACGATCAAGAGTGGCGACACGCTGTGGGACATCTCCGTCAACACGGGTGCCACGCTCGACACCATCATCAAGCTCAACAACCTCAGCAACGCGGACCAGCTAACCGTTGGTCAAGTTCTCACGCTTCCCCCGACGGCCGTCATCCACGCGGTCGCATCGGCACCGCAGCCAAAGCCAAGCCCGACGGCCGCGGCCAAGCCGAAGGCCAGCCCGACGGCCCAGGCGACAAGCACGTCAGGGCAATCGACAGCGCAGGCACCCGCCAGGGCCGCGACACCGGCACCGAATCCACTGCAGCAAAAGATCGCCGCCGAAGCGCTGCGTGTCGGCGGTCCCAACGTCCACGTCGGCGCCGCGGCCATCAACCTGGTCACCGGCGAGCGCGTCAGTCTGCACGCTGACGAAGCCTTTCCGTCAGCCAGCGTCATGAAGCTGCCGATCCTGGTCGAGCTGGAGCGTCAGATCGCTGCGGGCACCCTGTCATGGACCGAAAGCCTGCGCGCGGAAGCCGGGGCAATGATCGCCGTGTCCGACAACAGCGCCGCCAACCAGATCGCCGACGTCATCCATACCCAGTCTGTCAACGACACGATGGCCAAGCTCGGATTGGGCAGCACACGCTTTTTGAACCTGTTCGCCGATACGCGCAGCTCATCGAATCCGGGCCAGAACCAGTCGACGCCGAACAACATGGCACACTTGCTCAATCTGATCGCCACCGACCAGGTGGTCAGCTCACAGGTCAGTGCCGATATTCGAGCCTTGCTCACCCGCAACGTCGACCGCAGCAAGCTCGTGCGCCTGCTGCCATCGGACGCTCGTGTCGCCCACAAGAGCGGCTGGTACGAAGGCGTCGCCAACGACGTCGGCATCGTGACGGTCGACCGCGTCCCCACGCGCTGGACGATCGCCGTCTTTACCGAGAACCTGCCAGACGCCGAAACGGGCAACCAGCTGGTCGCCGCGATCTCGAAAGCCGTCTACGACGCTTGGGCGCCCTGAAACGGGCTGAGCACCGCGGCATCAGCGCCGAGCGGACGGTGAGGCACCACCTCACGGCGTGAACGGCGCATCTCCGCAATGCGCTGCATTTCGCGCTCGATCAGCAGAAAGTCCTGGGCCGAGAGCAGATGGACATCGCCCTGAAGGGCCAAATACCACTGTTCGGGCGGCCACCGTTTCAGATAGAGCAGGCGTGGCGCGAGGGCTTCAGCGTCGAGGCCTTCGCCCGCTTCCAGGACCAGATTCGGCTGGGTATGGACGCGGTAGGGGAACGGATCGTCTTTTCGTTCGTGGTTGATCCACGTCGGATGGCGATCCTCGAAGTACGCCGAGGTAACGGTGGCGGTGGCCGGGAAGATGCGCTCGGTCAGGACGTAGTAAATGACGCGATCGCCGACTGCGACACGCTCTGCCTTTTTGCG
>DASYKL010000153.1:0-3615 GCA_035995405.1 Chloroflexota bacterium | reverse complement strand
GTCGACATCGGCCACGAAGCGACGGTCAGCAAGGTGTCTGATGAGCAGCTGTTCTATCTGCAGAGTCGCGGTCTAACCGAGACCGAGGCCAAGACGTTGATCGTCAACGGCTTCTTCGAGGCGTTCACGAAAGAACTGCCTATGGAGTATGCCGTCGAGCTGAATCGTCTGCTGGCACTGCAGATGGAAGGGTCAATCGGCTAGCTGTCACACGTGTCCAGCGAACTCATTTCAGCCAACCGTTTCGCGTTGACTCACGAAACGGTTGAAGAGCTCTCGCGCAGGCGACAGGAGCCAGATTGGCTGCTGGCCGTTCGTCTGCGCGCGCTAGAAGCCTTCGAGCGCTTGCCCATGCCCGACCAGCGAACCGAGGGCTGGCGGCGGACCAGCCTGCGCGGTCTTACTCTTGACAGCCACGACCCTATCCCCAGCCAGGACACCAGTCCGATCGTCCCCGACGACATGCGCGCCCAGCAGGCGGGGGCGAACCTGTTCGCCTATCGCAATGGTATGGCCGTGCGCGAGGACTCTCTCGACGCCGGGTGGGTCATGGACCTGCAAGACGCGCTGCAGGAGCCGCTGCTCGCCCTGCGTATCGAAAAACAGTTCGGCAAGATCGTCCCGCTCGATGCCGACAAGTTCACAGCGCTGCACTACGCGTTTTTCAACGCGGGCGTGGTGGTCTTCCTCCCGCGTGGCACTGTGCTCGAGTCGCCTATCTGGGTGGCGCACGATTTCGACCAACCCGGTCACGCCGCATTCGTCCATACGCTCATCCTGGCTGAAGACGAGTCCGACGTCCGCTTGATCGAGGAATTCCGCGGTGGGTCCGGTCTGGCCAGCGGTGTCGTCGAACAGGTCATTGGAGCAAACGCACACTTGCGCTACGGGCAACTGCAGCGCTGGTCGTCGGACGTGTGGAACTTTTCCACCCAGCGTGCGGTCCTGGCTCAAGATGCGTCGATCCGGACGCTGAACGTCGCGATCGGCGGTCGGATGGCTCGCAACACGGTTCAGGTACGCCTGGAAGGCGCTCGTAGCCAGGCTGATCTACTCGGGATCGTCGACGCCAACCAGCGGCAGCACATCGATTTCGAGACATTGCAAGACCACGTTGGCGACGGCACGCGGAGTGACCTGGTGATTCATAACGCGCTGCGCGATCGGGCGAGCACCAACTTCACCGGGTTGATTCGCATCAACAAGTCGGCGCATCAAACGGAATCGAGCCAGGAACAGAAGAACGTGCTGCTGTCGGAACAGTCCAAGGCGGATTCCGATCCGAAGCTCGAAATCCTGAACAACGACGTCGTCCGCTGCACGCACGGTGCATCGGTTGGTCCAGTCGACCAGGAGATGGTCTTCTATCTCGAAAGTCGTGGGCTCGACCGCGAATCAGCCGAGCAGTTGATCGTGGAAGGCTTCTTCCAGTCGGTCCTGAAAAAACTCGAGATGCCAACAGTCGCAGAGGCAGTCTGGTCGGCGATTACCGAGCACGACGAGTCAGCCGGCGCGGCGCCGGAATGACAACCTGGCAGACTGTGGCGACAACGTCCGACATCCCACCCGAACGTGTGGCGGTGTTCGCGGTTGGCGATCATGAAGTGGCCGTGTGCAATGTCGGGGGCGAGTTTTACGCCATCGACGACCTGTGCACGCACGACTTCGGTCCGCTCGATCAGGGTCAGCTCGATGACGGGCAAATCGAGTGCCCGCGCCACGGGGCACGCTTTGATGTCCGCACCGGCGCGGCAACCCAGATGCCAGCATTTCAGCCGGTGGCGACCCACGACGTCCGCGTCGACGGCGACACCGTGCAGGTGGGAGTGGAACACAAATAGCGATGACTGACGACCTCTCCCGCGAGATCATTCTCGATCACTATCAAAACCCGCGAAACCACGGGCGACTCGAGCACCCTACGCTGGCCAATCGTGGCAATAATCCGCTGTGCGGGGACGAGATCGAAGTTTCGTTGAGCATCGACGAGCCGGATGGGCGTATCACCGAGATCCTTTTCAGCGGCCGCGGCTGCTCGATCTCGCAGGCGTCGGCCTCGATGATGACCGAAGTCGTCAAAGGGCAGAAAATCGACGATGCCGCGCTCGCGGTTCAGCAGTTCACGCAGCGGATGGCGAACCGCGAGCCAGCGCCGGCGGAGCTTGCCGATGAGCTCGACGCGCTGCAAGGCGTAAAAAAGTACCCGGCACGGGTCAAGTGTGCCCTGTTGCCGTGGACCACCTTGCGCGAAACTGTAGACCTGTATCGGCACCGCGAGCCGGCACCTATCCAGGGTGCCGAGGCGCTCGTCAAAGATTGCACCGACGCACCATAGTCCCGGAGGGATACTTCAGCCATGACCGATACCGAAACGACCGCAGAGACTCTGCCAACCGAAGCCGACGTGCGGACCGCGCTGAAGTCGGTCTATGACCCCGAGATCGGCATCAGCATCGAAGATCTGGGCCTGGTCTACGGCGTCCAGGTGGACGACGATTCGAAGAACATCATCATCGACATGACGCTCACCACGCCCGCCTGTCCACTCGGGCCAGTGATCAAGACGCAGGCCCATGCGGTGCTGACCAACCGTTTCCCAGCCATCAATGACGTCGACATCAACCTGGTGTGGACGCCGCGCTGGGATCCGCGGATCATGGCCTCCGAGGAGGCCAAGGCCGAGCTCGGCATTTGGTAGAGCCCGCGGGGCGCGGCCCAGAGCATCGCGGCCCTCTGGCGGCGGCGCCGCCGATACATCCGTATCCGACGACTCGTCGCGAGATCTCCGATACGTTCAGGAGTCCGCTGGGCCGTATCTGGCTGCGCATCCTGGCGCGACTGATGGAGTGGCTGACGGACCTGCAGCCGAAGCAGCTGAACTATTCGGAGGTCACGCCCCAGCTGGCGGTCGGCGGTGCATTCCGCAAGCGCCAGATCAAACGGCTCAAGCAGCGGGGCGTCACGGCAGTCGTCGATTGTCGCGAAGAAGCCCAAGACGATCCAGCCGCGCTGTCCGCGGCCGGTATCAAGTTTCTGCACATACCCACGGCCGATCGACACGGCTTTACGTACGCGCAGATGCACGAGGGTGTCGACTGGGTGCTCGATCACCTCAGCAACGGCGGGCGGGCGTTTCTGCACTGCGAGCACGGCGTCGGTCGTGGTCCGCTGATGGCGTGTGCGGTGCTGGTGGCTCAGGGTTATCCTGCGCCCGAGGCGTTGAACATCGTCCGCCGTGGCCGCTGGCAAGCGTTACCGAATGACCGACAACTTGCGGCGCTGCTCAATTTCGAGCAGGAATGGAAGCGCGAACGGGGCTAAACCGAGCGCTGGATAAGCGGCTCGCGCGGCGGGGGGATGCTACCCTCCTGCGGCGATATGCCAGGCAGCCACTGGCTGATCACCGTCAGCCCTGAAAACTACACCATCACCCGCGCCATGCATTTGACGCTGCTCGGGCTGCGCAGTCGGCATCGCAAAAAGGCAGAGCGTGTCGCAGTCGGCGATCGCGTCATTTACTACGTCCTGACCGAGCGCATCTTCCCGGCCACCGCCACCGTTACCTCGGCGTACTTCGAGGATCGCCATCCGACGTGGATCAACCACGAACGAAAA
>DASYKL010000152.1:0-6038 GCA_035995405.1 Chloroflexota bacterium | reverse complement strand
GCACTTGCAGCCAGGACATCGACATGGCGATAACGGACGGCGTCCTGCTGATCGACCACCGCACCAGATTCGATGGCAGCGCCGTAACCCTCTGCCGCCTCAACCGCCATCACCCAGAGGTCAAAGCGCTTACGGACTGGTAAAAGCTCTCGCCGCCGCTGACTTCGCGCCCTAGGACGTTGGCGGCGGGAGGTGGAAGTCTTGGCCCAGCACTACTCGGACGTCCGCGGCGGCGTTGGGCGTGGGAACGTCACTGATCGCTGTCGCTGGAACCTGCAGCGTCGTCGCCAGCGCTTCGGCCGCTCGGCGGTCGGCTGACAGGACCTGGACCAACGACGAGCCGTAGTCCGTCCGATCGGCCGCCGCGATGCGGACCACGTTGTACCCCTGCGCTGTCAGGTAATCCGCTGCCTTTTGGCCCAGGCCGACCGTCCCGCTGCCGTTGAGGACCTCGATCTTGGCCCGCAGCTCGGGGTGAGCCGCCGAACGCTGCGTCGCGGCGATTGCGGCCCGAATTGCTGGCGTGTTCGGCCGCAGCAGATCCGCGCCGTCCTGGCCTTTGAACGGCGTGACGTAGTTCGTATCGATGACCAGGTTCGTGATCTTGTCGCGATCGATCTGACTGATCAGTTTGCCCAGTGACAGCATCTGTACGGGTGACAAATCAGTGCTGAGTGATTTCTGGATGATGCCGATGTGCTCTGGCGCATGGGCCAGCATGTTCATCTGCAGCGCCCGGCTGCGCAGGCTCACCAGCACTTTCTGTTGTCGCCCAGCGCGAGCGAAGTCGCTCATTCCATGGCGCGAGCGGGCGTATTGCAGTGCCGACGCGCCATCCAACAACTGCGGCCCCGGGGCAAAGTAGATGCGCTGATAGCCGTAGTCAGCGGTCGGATACTCGTCATCTTTGACCGGCCAGTCGACATCGATCACCACGCCGCCAGCCGCGTCAACCAACTGTTCGAAGCCGCGGAAATCGACGCGCGCGTAGTACTGAATTGGCACGCCGAAATCGGCCGTGATGGTCGAGCGGCTCATGTCTGGCCCACCAACCGCGTGGGCGACGTTGATCCGCTGCTGACCGCCGATGCAGCCCGCGGCACTCGTGCAGCCTGGGATGGTGACCCACAGGTCGCGTGGGATAGACACCAGGGCCGCCGACTTGCTGACCGGATCGATGCTAGCGAGCATGATCGTGTCCGAACGTGTACCCGTAATGGGCTCGTCATCGCGCTTGTCGATGCCCAGCAGCAAGATGTTGACGCGCTCGGTGCCTTGCCAGTCGGGCAGAACGTTCTTGACGACGTTGGCGAAGCTGCTGGTGATTTCAACGGGCTTCGGCACGGCAGCGAGCGGCGCGCTCGAAGTGACCCCGACCGGGACTGTTACGGAAACGGGGCCGGCGCCGACCTTGACCATGGTCTGGGCAACACCAGGCCGCTCGGCAGTCCGTGCCCCGATCGCGCGCCAATTGACGACGAAGACGGCGCCAAAAACGATGCCGCCGAGAACAAACGCCCAGAAGGCGGCAACGGCAAATAGGGGCGCACCCGAGCGGCCGGTGGCAGGCACGCTCATCTCAGACAGACTCGGCCCATTGACGACTTCGCCGATTATAGGCAAGCGTCGCGCCAGGTCGGGCCGCCGCAGTTACGAACTGTCACGCCAGCGTGACAGCCTGGATCGCCTCCACGGCAGTTTGCGGCGGCACGTCACTATGGATTCGACCGAATCCGACGCGTTCAGCCAGCACCCATCGTTGCCGGCTGCCGGCGCGTTTTTTGTCCAACGTGAGACGGCTCAGTACGTCGTCCAACGGTGTCGGCCAGGTCAACGGCAGACCCAGCGCTGTGAGCAACGCGGTTTGGCGGTGTGCGTCGGCCGGACTCAACAAGTCGAGCCGCTGCGCGATATGGGCCGCCGCTTGCATGCCTACGGCGACCGCTTCCCCGTGCAGGAGCGTGCCGTAGCCGTTGCCGGCCTCCAGGGCATGGCCGACGGTGTGCCCGTAATTCAGCAGCATGCGGTCGCCCGACTCGCGTTCGTCCCGCTCGACGATCTCGGCTTTAATCTCAATCGAGCGCGCCACGACCGGCGCGAGTGCTGCCGCGTCCGAGGCTTCCAGGGTGGGCGCCATCGCTTCTAGTTGGGAGAAGAGGTCGCTGTCGAGGATCATCGCCATCTTGGCGACTTCGGCCATGCCGGCGGCAAACGCGCGCTGTGGCAGCGTGGCGAGCAGGCTCGTATCGGCGACCACGCACAGTGGCTGATAGAAGGCCCCGATCAGGTTCTTGCCGCGCGGATGATTGACGCCCGTCTTGCCGCCGACAGCCGCGTCGACCTGGGCCAACAAAGTCGTGGGTGCATTGACCAGGCCGATGCCACGCAGATACGACGCCGCGGCGAAGCCGGCAAGATCGCACACCACCCCGCCGCCGAAGGCGACCAGCGCGTCGCGGCGTTGCACGCCCTGTTCGACGAGCCAGTCCCAGATACGTGAAACTTGAGCCAGGGTCTTGTCGGCCTCGTCACCGGAAATGGCGAGTCGCGGCGCGACGGCCAGTGCGCCACTGAGCTGCGAGCCGTGGAGCTCCAGCGCGCGCGTGTCTGCCACGACAAAGAGCCGCCCTTCGAAACCAGCTTCTGCCAGAGCGCGGGGCAGCTCAGCCAGTGCGCTTGGTCCAGCCAGGAGCGGTACGTCCCGGCCGCCGGCGCGCAGCCAACGTGTGGCGATGCCAGTCGTCATTGCGTCGCAGCCGGCTGATGGGCGCGCTGCCACGCCAGCCAGCGCCGACGCAGCTCGCCAACGATTTCGTACCGCGAGCGATCGTCGACGCCGATCGTCACGTGCGCCGCTGTATAGGCTTCTTTGCGATCAGCCATCAACTGCACCACTCGTTGCAGCGGATCGGGGCTGTCTAGCAGTGGCCGCGGCCGACCGGACTTGCTGTTGCGCAGCCGGTCGACGACGGTTTCGGGTCGCACTTGCAGATGGATGACCAGGTTGCCGTTGCGCAGCCGCTCACGATTGATCGGGTCGACGAATGCCCCGCCGCCGGTGCTGACGACCTGGTTGCGCTCGGCCATGATCTCGGCAATGGCCTGTCGTTCGATCTCCCGAAACGCCACCTCGCCATCGTCACGAAAGATGTCCGGGATCGTCCGGCCGGTCGTCTCTTCGATGAATCGATCCGAGTCGACAAAGTTCAGCCGCAAGCGACGGGCGACGTTGCGCCCGAGCGTTGTCTTACCGCTGCAGCTAAAGCCGACCAGGATCAGATTGTCCATCAGCGTTCTTGCGCCTTCTGGAACGCGTTGTAGTTCGTCAACGCTTCGGCCAGACTGTCCCCGCCGAATTTGATCCGCATTGCATCAGCCAGCACGATGGCGACCATAGCCTCGCCAACGACGGCTGCCGCTGGCAGCACACAGACGTCACTGCGCTCGACGTGGGCCAGGTCTTTCTCGCGCGTGGCGTAGTCGATCGAGGGCAGCGGGTGGATGAGCGTCGAAATCGGCTTGGCCGCGCCGCGTACGACGAGCGGCGCGCCATTGGTGGTACCGCCTTCGAGACCGCCGGCACGATTGGTCGGCCGGACCCAGCCGCGCTGCGGATCGTAGTCGATGATGTCGTGAGCCTCCGAACCGTGGCGCGCGGCATTGGCGTAGCCGTCACCGAGCTCGACGGCCTTGATCGACTGAATGCTCATCACCGCTGCCGCCAGACGGCCGTCCAGCCGCTCATCCCACTGGCTGTAGGTGCCGAGCCCGATGGGCAAGCCGTAGGCGACGACTTCGAACACGCCGCCGAGCGTATCGCCAGCGGTCCGCGCCGTCTTGATCAGCTCGGTCGCCTGCAGCTCGAACTCCTTGTCGCCCGTGCGAATGGGCGAGTCTTCGGCGAGTTGCCACCACGGATGGGTGGCGCCATCGGGCAGGATTTCGAGCTCGCGGGGTGTGTTGGCGTGCGAGGGTCCGATCGACCGCACGTGACTGCGGATCTCGATCCCGAACTGACGCAAAAAGACTTTGCCCAGGGCGCCCGCGGCAACGCGCGACGCTGTCTCGCGCGCGCTGGCACGCTCGAGGACGTTGCGTACGTCGCTGAGACCGTACTTGACGACGCCAGGTAAGTCGGCGTGGCCTGGCCGTAGCCGGGTCACCGGCGGCGGCGGCTCGTCGACGGGCGCAATGTCCATCTTGCCTTGCCAGTTGGCAAAGTCGCGGTTCTTGACGACCATGGTGATCGGGCCGCCCATGGTCACCCCGTGGCGCACCCCGGCGACGATCTCGACGCAATCGTGCTCGATCTGCTGTCGACCGCCCCGACCGTAGCCCAGTTGGCGCCGAGCGAGATCGACGTTGATGTCTTCGGCGAGGACCGGCAAACCCGCCGGCAGGTTCTGCACGAAAATGGTCAGCTGCGGCCCGTGCGACTCACCAGCCGTAAGCACGCGAAGAAACCCGAGGCTCACAAGTTCACCCGCTGGTTCACCGCGTTTTCAAAGACGTCCATCGGCGGCGCCTGGCCCGTCCAGCGCTCGAAGGCGAGCGCAGCCTGATGCAACAACATACCCAATCCATTGTCGGCTCTGGCGCCTGCTGCCCGCGCGGCAATCATGAACGCAGTCTCCGGCGGGTTGTAGGCCAACTCAATGGCCGCGGTTCTCGGACTGTAGCAGCTTGGGTGAACCTCGGGAGCCTGGCCGCGATGACCGAGCGATGTGGCATTGACGACGATCGCAGCTGGCGCCGCGGCGGGTTGTGCGGCGCGGCTCAGGTTGCCCCAGACCAGGTTCACGTTGGGCAGATGGGGCTGCAAACTCGACACCACGTCGTGCGCGCGCTGGGGCGTCCGATTGAGCACCAGAATCGAGGCCGCGCCCATATCGGCCAGTGCCCAGACCGTGGCCCGTGCCGCGCCGCCAGCACCGAGGACCACGCAGGACGTGCCCACGGCATCGATATGTATGGAGCGCATCCAGCGCACCAGGCCCCGAGCATCGGTATTCGCGCCGACAAGGCGGCCGTTGTCGTTGACGATTGTGTTCAGCGCGCCAAGCGCCTCGACTTCGTCCGATACCTCGTCCACGGCGGCGATGACGGCCTGCTTGTGCGGTGCAGTCACATTGGCGCCCATGCAGTCAGTCCGCCGCAACGCCTCGACCGCCTTGTCGAGGCCTTCTGGCGGCACGTCCCAGGCTTCGTAATTGGCGTCGATCCGCAGCGCCTTGAACGCCGCGTTGTGCAGTGCCGGCGAGAGGGAATGCGCGACCGGGTGGCCTAACAAACATGCCCACCGATGGCTCACGTGCGGCTCAGCGCTTCGAGATCGTCCCAGAAGCTCGGATAGGAGATGGCAACGCTGTCCGCCTGAGCGATCTCTGCGCCTTCGCCAAGTGCGCCAGCCAGCGCAAAGAGCATCGCCATGCGGTGGTCGCCTTCACTGTTCACGCGCGCCGCGCGCAGGCGCGACGAGCGGACACGCCAACCATCAGAGGTCGCTTCGATGTCGCCGCCGAGCCTGGCCAGCCCGTCGGCAACAACGGCCAGGCGATCGGATTCTTTGGCGCGCAGCTCGGCCGCATCGGTGACGACGGTTTCCCCCGTGGCGAATAGGCCGAGCAACGCGACCAGTGAAATCTCGTCGATAGCCAATGGCACCAGATCGGCGCCGACGGTCGTACCGCTGAGCTGGCTCGACCAGACGACCAGGTCGGCGACAGGTTCGCCGGCAACGTCGCGCTCATGCTCGAGCTCGATATGTGCCCCCATGTTGCGCAATATGGTCAGCAGGCCGGTCCGCGTTGGGTTCAACCCGACGTTCTGGATATGGATTTCGGCCGCCGGGTGTAGCACCCCAAGGACCATCCAGAATGCTGCCGCCGAGAAATCGCCTGGGACCTCGACGTCCACGCAGCGCAAGGCCCGGCCAGGCGTAACGGTCACCGTCAGACCCTGCTGCCGAATGTCACCCCCCATTGCGCGTAGAAGCCGCTCGGTATGGTCGCGCGTCATGGCGGGCTCGACGACGGTTG
>DASYKL010000151.1:0-6277 GCA_035995405.1 Chloroflexota bacterium | reverse complement strand
GGCGCGGGGACGTTCTTGGAGCCGATCACCACCACCCGCCCGCCCCGCGGCGTGCACTTCAGGAGTGGGTGAGCCAGGCTGAGCAGCACCATGTTGGCATCCAGATTGATCTCCATGACGCGTCGCCATTCAGCCAACGGCAGTGCCTCGATGCGGCGGGAAGCCGGGAAGATGCCGGCGTTGAGGACGAGCATGTCCAGGCCGCCAAAATGCTGCGCCGTGACATCCAGCGCCGCCTCGAGATCGGCAGCTTTGCCCACGTCAGCATGAACACCGACGAAGTCAGGCCGATCACCAAACAGGTCCACCACCGCTGGATTGAGATCGAGTCCGACGACCGCCGCGCCGCGCTTGAAAAAGGACTCGACGGCGGCTTTGCCGATACCGGATGCTGCCCCGGTGATCAGCACGACTTCGCCAGCGAATGGCGGCGGATTGCCACCACGACGGAGTTTGGCCTGCTCGAGGTCCCAGTACTCGACCGCGAACGTGTCACTGGCAGGCAAGGCTTGATAGCCGCCCAGGGCGGTCGCACGCAGCACGGTGTCGATCGTGTGGGCATACACGTCATGGGCGATCGACGAGTCCTGCGCGGTGCGACCAATCGTCACCACGCCGAGCTGTGGATCGAGAATCACGCGCGGCGCCGGGTCGAGCATGGTCAACGGCTGTTTCGACCGCGCGGCATGGTCGTTGAAGTAGCGCTCGTAGGCGCTGGAATAAGCCTCGACGTCACGACCGAGCTGGGCCACGCTTTTGGTACGGATGACGTGGTCGGGCGTGGCTGGGCCTTGCTGTGAGATCTCGGCTAGATCGGCGCGCGCTACGAAAGCCATCGAACGCGTGTCGGTGTGACTGGTCAGGATCAGCGGCACGCCAGCGGTCGTCGAGACCTGGCGGCGCAGGGCGGCAATAGCCGTCCGCTGGGGAAGCAGGGGCACGCCGCGAGGCGCCTGGGCCGGGGTGACGTCGAGAGCGCCTTGTTCGGCCAGATAGCCTTCGGCCCGCGAAACGAGATCGATCATGCGCTCGTAGGACTCGCGGGCCGTCTCGCCGAACGAAAAGAACCCGTGTTTTAGCAGGACCAGGCCGACGGTCCTTGGTCCGGCGTCCCTGGGAAAGCGTTCGGCGGCGACTTTGGCCAGGTCGAAACCGGGCATGACGTACGGCAGGACGACAACGGAGTCGCCGTAGATGTCACGGATGCGCTGCTCGCCGTCGGCGGTGTTGGTGATCGCCAGCAGGGCATCGGCGTGCGTGTGGTCGACGAAGCGGTACGGCAGCAGGGCGTGCAGGATCGTCTCAACCGAAGGTGTGGGGGCTGCGGGGTCGGTCATCGCCGCGCGCAGCTCCTGGACCATGCGTGGATCCGACAGCGCGGGCAGGCTGGCCAGGCGCCGGACACGCTCCAGACGGAGAGGGGCGAAGCCAGGGGCTTCGATGGTTTCGAGATCCCAGCCACTGCCTTTGACATACAGGATGTCTTCGTCTTCGCCGAAGACGTTTGGCTGGCGGATTTTGACCGATGTGTTGCCACCGCCATGCAGGACGAGGTCGTGGTCCTGGCCGAGCAGGCGAGAGGAATAGACGCGCTGGCCGAGGGGTCCCTCGAACTGGGCGGCGTCGTGGTCGTTCCACCGGGAGTGGGTCATTGGCGCGTTTCCAAATCTACCTGATGGCGAGGTCGACAGCTTCGACGTCGTGCGCGACCATTCGTCAGACCATCGCTCAGATGGCGAGGTCGAGCGGCTGGCCTGTCTCGAGGTAGCTTTTCAGACTGCTCAGGATTTTGGACCACTCGGCGCTGGCGGCGGCGGCCGGGTTGTCCGCGGAGGTGGCACGGGTCACCGCCACGCGGCAGACCGCGTCCGTTACCGCCTCGATCGTCCACTGCACCTGCGCGGCGTGCGGATCGACGCCGATCGGGCCCGTGAGCGCCTGCCATACCGGTTCCGGCGCCGCGCGCACGTACACCTCAACGGTCTGCCAGGTCTCGCTTTCGAGACTCGCTTTGAGGTCGGCCATACCCCCCACCCACGGCGCGGCGTACTTGCTGATCCAGCGGTCATGGATCAGCCGAATCGGCACGGGATTCAGATAGTGCAGCTTTTGTCGGCCGACCTTGCGGGTCGTCACCAGCCCCGCGGCCTCGAGCTGCTTGAGGTGCTTCATCACGCCGAAGCGGGTCATGCCGGGCAAGCGCGCGGCCAGCTCGCCCAGGGTCTGGCCATCGCGCGTGAACAGGCTGTCGAGCAGCAGTCGGCGGCTGACATCGGCGAGTGCTTTGAAAACGTCGTCGCTGGCTGGCTCGGGATCAGCGTCGCGCTGGCCAGACGGACCGAGCATTGACAGGTGACCCATCGGTCACTATGATACTGTGTGACCAATTGGTCACCTATTGTTTCCGAGGAGGCTCCCTGCCATGACCGCTCTCGCCGCCGACCAGCTGCCCGTCACCGTCTACGTTCGAGCAACCCCCGCCCAGGTCTGGGACGCACTGACCAACGGCCAGCAGACCGCCCGCTACTACTACGGCTCGCCTGTCGAATCAACCTGGGAGCCAGGCGCCGAGGTCGCTTACCTGACCCCCGACCGCAGCGCGCTCATGGTTGGCGGATCGGTAGTCGCTGTTGACCCCGAGCGGCGTCTGGTGTTGTCGCTGCGTCTGCTCTACGATGCCGCCGCGGCCGCCGAAGGGTCATTCGAGCAGCGCTGGGAGATCCAGGCCGCCGGCGAGGCAGTGACGCGCGTCAGCGTGGCCCACAGCGGGCTCGACCCAGCTGGCACGAGCTACCAGCAGATCCAGGGTGGCAATCCCCTGATTCTGTCGAGTTTGAAGTCGCTGCTCGAGACTGGCACAGGCCTGCCGATGGCTTGAGTCCACACGGCGAACACTCCCGAATGACCGGTCGGCGGCAGCCGCGCGTTTACGAGAGCGCGGCGGCCGCCTCACGGGGGCTGTGGGATGGACGCAGGGCTGAGGCCGCGGCGGCCACGAGCGTGATCACGAACGACACCAGGAACGCCTGGTGCAGACCCTGCTCAAACGCGTGCAGCGCTTCTGGCACGTCGCCCATGCCACCGCCATACAGGAAGACCTTGAACATGACGTCCTCGGGGATCCGACTCAGGACCAGCGGGAAGGCGATGGCGATGCTGAGCATCTGGCCGGTGTTACCGACCATGGTGTTGACGCCAGACGCCACACCCCGCTGCCGCGGCGGCACGGTGCTCATCAGCGCATTGACGTTCGGCGAGGTGAACAGCCCGGAGCCGCCGCCCATCAGCGCCATGTAGGCGGCCAGCTGCCAGTACGGCGTGGTGGCCACGACGGTGCTCAAGCCCAGCAAGCCAACACCTGAGACCAACAGACCGCCGGTGGCCAGGACGCGTGAACCGTAGCGATCAGACAGATAGCCGGCGAGCGGGCCGAGCAGCAAGAACGCCGCGCCGAACGGCGTCATCATCAGCCCCGCGTTCAGCGGATCCTGGCCATACGGACCCTGCAGGAAGAAGATCAGCACGAACAGCACTGCGCCGCGGGCCAGGCCGTTCAGCCCGGCAGCCAGGGCAGCGAAGGCAAACAAACGGTCTTGAAAGAGCCGCAGGTCGAGCATCGGCTGCGCGGCACGCAGCTCGGCGATGACGAAGCCCGCCAGGCCAAGGACGGCGACGACGAAGAGGACGGCCACCGCGGTCATGGGCAACATCGGGAACGCGACCAGTGACAGGGCCAGTAACAGGCTGCCCAGCCCGACGACGAACGTGATGCTGCCGAGCCAGTCGAAGGTCTGATGGGCCGGCAAACGGACTGGTTCGCGCAGCCGTTGCCAGCCCCAGATGGTGCCGAAGATGCCCAGGGGGACGTTGATCAGGAAGACCCAGCGCCAGGAGACGGCGGTCAGGAGGCCGCCGACGACGGGGCCGAGCAGGAAGCCGGCGGCGCCGGCGACCTGGTTGACGCCCAGGCCCAGACCGACGCGACCGTGGCGGAACGCGTCGGCAACGATTGCCGTCGAATTGGTAATAAGCAGCGCTCCACCGATGCCCTGGATGATGCGGTAGAAGACGAGATCCCAGCCGTGGAACTGTGGTTGGGCGACGCCCGCCAGGGCCGAGCCGAGGGTGAAGACGGCGAAGCCCGCCACGTAGAGACGCTTGCGACCAACCATGTCGGCGAGTCGTCCTACCACTGGCACAAGGGCGGTGGTGATCAGCAGGTAGGCCAGCAGGACCCACATGATGGTCAGGAAGTTCGAGCCAAGACCGGTGAGGACGTCAGGCAGCGCAATGACCAGCGACGAGCCCTGGATAGACGCAAGCAGGGCGCCGACCGTGGTCACCGACAGGGCGACCCATTCGTAGCCGGGCTCGTTGCCACCGCGGACCTCGGCGGCGGCAATTTCAGTGAGTAACGGTGGCTGGACTGAGCGAACCATGGGGCTCCCTGGCTAGTGACTGGGTGAGATCCCGGCGCAGCGTGGTAATGCGTTCCAGGCGCGCGACGTCCTCGGCGCGGAGCGCAGCGATGAGCGCCACCTTGCGCTCGAGCAACGCGACGCGCCGACGGATGATCGGCTCGGCTCGGTCGAGCAGAGTCAGCTGCTGTGCTGGCTCCGCGGTCGCGTCAAATTCCGACTTGAGCACGTCGCGCAGGTCCTCGACGTCGAGGTACATCTGTACTTCCGCCAGACTCAGCCCGACGTCCTCGCGCAGACGCTTGATCAGTGCCAGCCGCTCGACCTCGTGCTGCTCGTAGCGCCGATTGGCGCCGTTGCGCCGCGCCGCGGTCTCGAGCAGGCCCAGTTCTTCGTAATAGCGTATGGCGCGCTGGGTCAGCCCCGTTGCTTCGGCGACGTCTCCAATGCGCAGCACTCGGAGGACTCTACACAATTCCTCACGTATACGTCAGAAACGGGGGGGTTGGCGCTCAGTCGCGGTGGCGCAGGGCCATCCCAGTCCTTTGGGCAGCCACGATGAGCTTGTTCGAAAAACGCTCGATCAATTGCTCAACCGTCGTCGAGCTTGCCGGCGCGCTCACGCCGATCGAGGCGAGCGCGGTGCCCGAGCGACCTACTACCGGCACCGCCAGCGCCAGCAAGTCGGAGAACACTTCGCGATCGGACGTGTCATAGCCATTGGTGCGGATCTGCTGCAGGCGGGCATCCACGTCTGACAGTGACGTCACAGTGCGCGGCGTGCGCGGCGTCAGCTCGACCATGCTGAGCAGCGCCGCCCGTTCACCTGGCGACAGGTACGCCAGAATGCACCGCCCGGCCGCGCTGGCGTACGCCGGAAAGCGCATCCGCCCACCCGTGCGGGCAAAGACGGAGCGCGTCCAGCCCATCTCCACCAGCACCACCTCCGGACCTTGCAGCACGCCGACGAAGATCCCCCGTTCCACGCCGTCGGCGTCGAGCACCAGCTCGCGCTCCAGGTCGATCAGGTGCGACAAGGCAACGTGGCGGACCTCCAGGTCGTCCAGCGCGGCAAACGCATAATCCAGCGTGCGGAGGCCAATGCGATAGCGTCGCGATTGCGGATCGCGCGCCACCACGCCGACCTGAACCAGCGTTTCCAGCAGACGGTACACGGTGGTGCGGTCCAGTCCCGTCACCTGGGCCACTTCACGCGGAGTAAGGTCAGTCTGGCGCGTGCTCAGCTGGTCGAGAATCTGGAACGCCTTGGCAACGGTGCCACTGAGCTTCTTCACATGTCCTGAGACACCTGGGCGGTGTAGTACTGCCACACGCCGCCGACACGCGGCTGACCCTTGGCTGCAGCGAAGGCGTCGCGGAAGTGCGGCAGCTCACCCATCGGTGTCCGGTTACGCATCTCGTCGATGTACGACTGCGGCAGGTAGGGATAGTCCGGTCCCAGCGCAGCGAGGGCCTGGTAATTCATTTTTGCCTGCTCCTCCAGCTGGAGCATGTTCATCACCGCTTCCTCCAATGACGCACCGGTGGTCGTTGCGCCATGGCCGCGCAGCAAGACCGCCTTGCCGCCGGCGATCAGCTTGCCGACTTCTTCACCCTCGTCGTCCGTCACGACGGTCTTGGAGTGGGGATAGACGGGTAACGGTTTGGCGACCAGGTCGATGCCTTCCTGACACATCGGTTTGAGTGTTTGATTGAGGGTGCTCATCAAGATCGTGTAGCGCGGGTGGACGTGCACGACGGACTGCACCTGCGGGTACAGCTTGTAGATCCACGAGTGCATCTTGACTTCGAAGCACTGCGTCGCCCCGGGCGGCCCGTCAACCAGGTTGCCGTCCAGG
>DASYKL010000150.1:0-5467 GCA_035995405.1 Chloroflexota bacterium | reverse complement strand
GCTTCGGCGAGAACATGCGCGTCCTGCGCTGGGTGCGTGACCAGATTCGGTCGGGCAACGGCTCGTCGACTGCCCGAGAGACACCCATCGGCCTGGTGCCGACACGGCAGGCGATTGGCACGACTGACCTGGGTCTGTCCGACCAGGATGCTGAGACGTTGTTCGCGATCGATCGCGATGATTGGCTGCGCGAAGCAGAGGACCAGGCGGACTTCCTGCAGAAGTTTGGCGATCGGCTGCCGGCCGCCATCAAGGACCAGCACCAAGCGCTCCAGAACCGGCTGACACCCGTCGCCGTGTAGCGACGGCGGGCGGCCAGGCAGTTCTGTGGCAACGCCGCTGCATCATTCCGCGGGTCGCACGTCCAGTCGCCCGGCCGCTGCAACCCTGCCATCGCTGCCCGTCGCGCGGCAGTCGCGTCCCGCGCGGTATCGTTCGCCCATCACCGCTTCGACGCGGCGCGCGTCAGCCCCTATACGCCCAACGGGGCGGCCCGAGTCCATCTGCCATAAGGCTGCCGAGGAGTCCCAGACCGAGTGAAAATCGCAGTTGTCGGCGGCGCCGGCCGAGTCGGCGCGACCACACTTTTTCAACTGTTGCTCGAAGGTGTCGCCGACGAGTTGGCGGTTGTCGATGTCGTTACCGAGCGCGCCGAAGGCGAGATGCTGGACATGCTGCATGGGACACATCTGTCCCATCGTGTCACGTTCAGCGGCCCTGGTTATGAGGCCTGTGAAGGCGCCGATTTTGTCGTCATCACCGCGGGTATTCCGCGTAAACCTGACGAGACGCGTCTGGATCTGCTGAAAAAGAACGTCGATAACCTGCGCGATAACGTCCTGCCGACGCTGTCGCAGCACGCGGGTACGGCGTTCATCATCATGGTCGCCAACCCGGCCGACGTGCTGACGTATCAGGCGGCCATTCACGGTGCGTTTCCCGCTGAAAAAGTCATCGGCACAGGCACGCTGCTGGATTCGACACGGCTGCGCTCGCTGCTGGGCGATCGGCTGGATGTCGATCCGCGGCAGGTCTATGCGTATATGCTCGGCGAGCACGGCGACAGCCAGTATCCGTACCTGAGCGGGGCGACGGTGGCTGGTATTCCGCTGGCCCAGTTTCCCGGGTACTCGGCGGCCATGGTCGACGAAGTGATCAATGCCACTCGCTTCGGCGGCGCCGAGGTGATCAAGCGCAAAGGCGGCACCTTCTACGCCGTGGCGCCGATGATCGTCGAGTTGATCAAAGCGATCAAGAACAACACCCATCAGGTGTTGCCAGTGTCGACGCTGCTGAACGGCGAGTTCCTTGACATGCGCCAGGTGGCCCTGTCACTACCGTGCGTGATCGGCAGCCAGGGCCGCGTCAAGATCGTCCCGCCACCGCTCTCCGACGACGAAAAAACAGGCCTGCTCAAGTCCTACAACATCCTGCGAGAAGCCCTCCAGTCCGTAGGCCTCTGAGCGCGACTTGGGCTCCCCCTCTTCAGCCAGATGCGTCGAGCCGTGCGACCGCGGCCGCTAGTCGCAGCAGCGTCGGCGCATCTGGCGAGCCTTCTTATGCCGTGGCGTGCGCCGTCGCCGCGCCCAAGCTCGCCAGCGCACGGTTGAACGTCCTGGACGGCCGCATCACTGCTTCTGCCAGTGCCGGATCCGGGTGGTAGTACCCGCCGATATCCGTCGGCGAACCCTGAACCGCCAGTAGCTCACCCAGGATCGTCTTTTCCTGATCCGCCAGCGTCCTGGCGAGCGGCGCAAACGCCTCGGCGAGCTCGGCGTCCTCCGTCTGACGCGCGAGCTCCTGGGCCCAGTACAGCGCCAGGTAGAAGTGGCTCCCACGATTGTCGATCCCACCCAGACTCCGACTCGGCGACTTGTCTTCGTTCAGGAACGTTCCCGTCGCCCTGTCGAGCGTGTCAGCCAGGATCTGCGCCCGTCTGTTGCCCGTCTGCTGCGCCAGGTGCTCGAAGCTCGCCGCCAGAGCGAGGAATTCGCCGAGGCTGTCCCACCGCAAATAGTTCTCTTTCAGCAGCTGCTGCACATGCCGCGGTGCCGAGCCGCCCGCGCCGGTCTCGAACAGCCCTCCGCCATTGAGCAGGGGGACGATAGAGAGCATCTTGGCACTCGTCCCCAACTCCAGGATCGGAAACAGGTCAGTGAGATAATCGCGCAGGACGTTGCCCGTCACGGAGATCGTGTTTTCGCCCCGCCGGATCCGTTCGAGCGAGAACGCCGTCGCCGCGTCCGGCGCCATGATCTCGATCTGCAGTCCCGCGACATCATGTTGAGGTAGATAAGCACGCACTTTGGCAATGAGATTGGCGTCGTGCGGCCGGTGCTCGTCGAGCCAGAAGACGGCCGGATCACCCGTTGCCCGCGCTCGCGAGACCGCCAGCTTGACCCAATCGCGAATCGGCACGTCCTTCGTCTGGCACATGCGGAAGACGTCGCCAGCAGTCACGCTCTGCTCGAGCACGATGTCGCCGCGGTCGTTCACGACTCGGACGCTCCCAGCCGTGGGGATTTCGAACGTCTTGTCGTGGCTGCCGTACTCTTCCGCCGCCTGGGCCATCAGCCCAACGTTCGGTACCGAGCCCATCGTGGCCGGTTCGACCGCGCCGTTGGTGCGACAATCGTCGATGACCACCTGGTAGACGTCCGCGTAGCTGCTGTCCGGAATGACGGCCAGGGTGTCGGCCTCTTTTCCGTCAGGACCCCACATGTGTCCAGAGGACCTGATCATGGCTGGCATGGTCGCGTCGATAATGACGTCGCTCGGCACATGCAAGTTAGTGATACCGCGCTCGGAGTCGACCATCGCCAGCGCCGGACCCGCCGCCAGCTCGGCCTCGAACGAGGTTTTGATCTCGGCTCCCTGAGGCAGCGAGTCCAGTCCCTTCAGGATGGCTCCCAGGCCGTCGTTCGGGCTCAGGCCCGCCGCCGCCAGAACCTCGCCGTAGCGGCCGAACGTCTTGGGGAAGAAGGCTCGTACGGCGTGGCCGAAGATGATCGGATCGGAGACCTTCATCATCGTCGCCTTGAGGTGCACGGAGAACAGCACGCCGTCGGACCTGGCCCGCCCGACCTGTGCGGCTAAAAACTCGCGCAGTGGCGCTGCCCGCATCACCGACGCGTCGACGACTTCACCCGCGATGACTGGCACCGCCTGCCGCAGCACCGTCGAGCTGCCGTCGGCGCCCATCAGCTCGATCCGCAACGTTCCTGGCTGGCTGACGACCACCGATTGCTCTGTGGACCGGAAATCGTCGGCCTGCATGTGCGCCACGTTCGTTTTCGAATCACGTGTCCAGCGGCCCATCCGATGCGGGTGTGCCCTGGCGTAGTTTTTCACCGACGCCGGCGCACGGCGGTCGGAGTTGCCCTCGCGCAGCACCGGGTTGACCGCGCTGCCCAGGACTTTGCCGTAGCGGGCGCGCACGTCGCGGTCGCTGTCCGACTTAGCCTCATCGGGATAATCGGGTATGGCGTAGCCCTGCTGCTGCAGCTCCGCGATGGCCGCTTTTAGCTGCGGGATCGACGCCGAGATATTCGGCAGCTTGATGATGTTGGCATCGGGCGTCCTGGCCAGCTCGCCGAGTTCGGCGAGCGCGTCACCAATGCGCTGCTGCGCCGTCAAGGCTTCTGGGAAATTGGCGATGATGCGCCCGGCTAGCGAGATGTCGCGAGTGTCAATGTTGACCCCCGCACTCGACGCGTACGCCCTCACGACCGGCAGCAGCGAATACGACGCCAGGGCCGGCGCCTCGTCCGTGTGCGTGTAAATGATGGTCGGCTCGGTCACTTCCATCATGCTACCGTGTAGGTACCGTGCCATTGCCTCGCGGCCAGTCTGTCGACGGTGTGATCCGTCCCGCCTCGCCCTTTTTTCGTCTCCTGGTAGACGAGGACGGACTGACGAATGCCCTGCTCGAGTTCGTCACCGATCCGCGGGCGACGCGTAACGACATGCCCGTCATTCAGGATCTGTACGACCTCGCGCCGAACATGGTGCCCGTGCTCGAAGCGATGCTCTTGGACGGTGTTGAAGATCGCGCCGACGTGGCCGACTACGTCCGCGCCTCGGTCTACGGCATCAGCTAAGACAGCCAGCACTCCCGTCGACCTGGTCGGAGCCGACAGAGGGATTCGAACCCCCGACAGCCGCTTTACAAAAGCGGTGCTCTACCACTGAGCTATGTCGGCAGTGCCGTAAGTATACGAGTCGACGTGACCACCGACTGCACGCGAGCGGGTGGAATCGCGCTCGTCGGCTTCGGAACTGCTTGTTCAGCAAGCGACGGCACGTCGAGCTGCGCCATCCTCAATGCTGTCTGAACGGCTTCGGTCGCAAGCTCAATTGCGCGACTGTTCTCTTCGTCTCGTGCTCGGCCGGCTAGCCACGACAGCTTAGAAGCGTGCATCGCCGCCCGCGCCGCTTTGGCAGCCATCATCAGCTCGGGGTGCGACAGACCGATGCTGCCGTGGCAGTCCGATTCCAGCAGGTCGGCAAGCGCTCGGGCATTGACTCCCGAGTTGTCCTGGCCGTTCAACCAGCCGTCCGACCAGTTCGTGAATTCTTGCTCGCGCAAGCCGCCGTCGTAGGCTGCCCGCGTGCACAACACGGCAAAAACGGCGTGCTGCAGGCCGGTCAGCGTCGGCATGGTGACCTGTCGCGTCGTCGCGACTTCACCGCAAGCGACGATTGCATCGCCTCGCACTGGCTCGACATCGACAATCGCTTCCCACAGGCGAGGCAGCCTGAGACGCTCGTACTGCGCGTTCATCAGCGCCGCGACCGTCGGCGTCGTATAGCAGCGAATGCGGCTCTCGACGTCGGCGCCACTGGCTTTGTGCTTGACGCCGCTGCCCCATTCCAGGCCTTCGGCAGACTGATTCAGATGGTCGGTCAGCTTGTACGCGCGACGCATAGGCGTTGGCGCGAGCGTCGCCCGCACGGCACTGGTCGGCGCTGGCGGCGGACTGACCGCGAATTGAGGATGGCTGAGCTGCCAGACGCGTTCAGGCGCGGTCAAGTCCTTGAGCTGGTGTGTGCCCAGGTCTTTCAACGTCGCCGCGGGCGGTAGCTGGCCTTGCACAAGCTGGGCGGTAACGCCCGATAGCAGCACCTGGCCACCTTTGGCCAACGCCCGCAAGCGCGCACAGCGGTTGACGGTCGGACCGTAGTAGTCGCCTTCGCGAAGCTCGATCTGGCCAGTGTGGATCGCCATACGGACTTTGATCGGCGTGCTGGTTGGCCACTGGTCGACGGCCAGGGCGCACTGGATGATGAGTGCTGCCGAGACGGCATCGCGGACGTGGCAGAAGACGGCGAACACGCTGTCGCCTTCGCCTTTGCTCTTGACGACGAAGCCGTTCTGACGTTTGACGCACGCTCCGATCATCGCGTCGTGTCGGACAAGCGCCTGGCGCATGGCGTCCGGCTCGAGCTCCCAACGACGGGTGCTGCC
>DASYKL010000149.1:0-9243 GCA_035995405.1 Chloroflexota bacterium | reverse complement strand
GGCCACACACACCATGTGTCGATTGGCAATCAGCGCAGAAGACCTGATGGGCGGCAGTTTCGGCCCGACCGCAGAATGCGCATTCCTCGTCCATTGCGGACTCTGGTGTACGTCGCCAAACTGCAGCCAGGGTTTGTAGATGGTTACGAGCCTGTTGAGACCGTTTAGCGGCCGCTTGACGGTGGGGGCACTTTCAGCGTCTGGCCAATCTGCAGCTTCTGCGGATCGTCGATATTGTTGGCTGCCATGAGCTCGTCCGTCTTGATCTTGAACTGGGCGGCAATGCTGGCCGGATTGTCGCCGGCGCGAACGACATAGGTTTGCTCGCCAACCGTCGGGCTCGCTGCTGGCGCGGGAGGTGGGACGACGGCCACCGCTGTTGGCGTCGGCGGATTGGCAAGGGCGGCGGCGCGGCCGGGGCCCGTAGCCCACGTCAGGCCGACATAGAGGAAGCCAGCGAGCGCCAGCACGACAACCACGAAGCCGACCAGGTAGACGCCCTGGCGACTATCGCGGTGAGCCTGGCTGCCGTACACCGGATGACGGTGTTCGGCGCGCGGAAAGGCGTAGCCCCGCCGGGTCGAGGGTCGGTCGGCCGAGCGATTGCCCCGGCGTCGGTCGTCCATCGCCTCGCATCATATCCGGCCCTGCGGACCACGCCGGCTCCGGCCATCGAGATGCGCGCTCAGGTCGGAGGAGCCTGCGGGCGCCCGCCGCGGTAAACGCCGTAGGGTCCGCCTCACAACCTGGCGAAGCATGCACACAGGCGATCGAGCCCACAAGAGCGTTGCGGCGGATAGGCGATCGGGCCCAAACCAACGTCAAGATCTCGAGCGGCGTGGCCCTACGTGCCATAACGGCACCGCGAAGCGCCCTTCGCGGGGGTTCGCCGCGGGAAGGAGTGCGAGCTTGCTCGCAACGGCTGGCGGCGGGGGGCCGCAGGCTCCCCCGACCCCGTACCGCGTACTCAGTCGTCTCGATCCAGCTCGAACGCGGTATGCAGAATCCTCACGGCATCCTCGGCGCGATCTCGCGGGACCACACACGTAATACGAATGTCGCTCGTGCTGATGATGGCGATATTGATGCCTGCCTCGGCGAGTGTGCCGAACATGCGCGCCGCGTAGCCTGGCGCACTCTGCATTCCCGTCCCGACGATGCTGACTTTCGCCAGGTCGTCGGCTGGATCAACTCGTTCGGCGCCGATTTGCGTCGCGATTTTGCCCACCAGCTCGTATGTCCGGGCCAGGCTATCGCGTGAAACCGTGAACGAGATATCGGTTGTCCCATCGGCACCGCTCGATTGGGCGATCGTATCGACGCTGACATTGGCATCTGCGAGCGGCTGAAAGATCGCCGCGGCGATCCCGGGCCGGTCGGGGACGCGGATCAACGTGATGCGAGCCACGTCCGTGTCGTGCGCGATGCCGCGCACGTTCTTGCGAATCTCCATGGGCATCTGCGCACCTTCTCCAGACTCAAAAACCAGGCGATGAATGATCGTGCCGGGCGTGTCGGCAAACGATGAGGCCACCTGGATAGGCATGTCGTACAACTCGCCGAGCTCGACCGCTCGCGGATGCATCACCTTCGCGCCCAGCTGCGCCAGCTCGAGCATCTCTTCATACCCGATCTCGGCCAGTTTGCGCGCCGCGGGCACGATGCGTGGATCGGCCGTGTAAATGCCCTCGACATCCGTGTAGATGTCGCAACGCTCCGCGCCCAGCGCGCACGCCAGAGCGACAGCCGTCGTGTCCGAGCCGCCGCGACCGAGCGTCGTGATGTCCTGTTCGTCGGTGACACCCTGGAAGCCAGTGACGATCACCACCTTGCCCTGGTGCAGCTCGGCGGAGATGCGCTCGGGCCGAATGTCGGTGATGCGGGCGCGAGAAAACACACGGGTCGAGCGGATCCCGGCTTGCGCACCGGTCAGTGACACGGCGGGCTGATGCATCTCGTGCAGAGCCATGGCCATGAGCGTCGCGCTGACGGTTTCGCCGGTCGACAGCAACATGTCCATTTCGCGCTCGTCGGGGCGTGGCGCGACCTGGTAGGCAAGCTCGATCAACTCGTCGGTCGTATCGCCCATAGCCGACACGACCACGATGACCGGTCGACCACTGGCAGCGGTTCGTGAGACACGTTTGGCGGCCGCGCGGATACGTTCGGCAGTCGCCAGCGATGAGCCGCCGTACTTCTGAACGATCAAGCCCTGCCCGTCAGGCAACAACGTGTGCTCCTCGTTCGACCAGCTCCAGGCGCAGCACGACGCCAGGCAGGCTGAGTTTTCGGGCAGTCGAGTCGAAAGCGCTGGCCACGGCAGTAGCGCTATCCGTGTTGCCGCACAGGGCAAGGATGGTCGGTCCGGCGCCAGAAACGAAGGCGCCCAGAGCTCCGGAATGCATAGCTGTGTCGAGAAGCGTAGCGCCAGGCGGGAAAAGTGGGAGTCGATATGGCTGGTGCAGACGATCGCGGGTTGCTTCGGCGAGCGCGTCGGCGCGTCCTGCTGCCAGAGCCGCGACGAACAGACTGGAGCGAGCGACGTTGAAGACTGCATCGGCCCGCGGCACGCTCACGGGCAAGACGCCGCGGGCGTGAGCGGTCGGGACGGGTTGCTCGGGGACGAACAGCACTGCCAGCAGGTCGAGCGCTCGTGGGACGTGGACTTGTACGACGCGCCCGCCCTCGGTGACCGTCGCAACGCGGACGCCCCCGAGCAAACACGGCGCGACGTTGTCCGGGTGGCCTTCGACGTGGGTGGCAATTTCAAGCAGCGCGGCAGAATCGAGCGGGTCGCCCAGACAGCGGTTGGCGAAAAGGACGCCGCAGGCAATCGCGGCCGAGCTACTGCCGAGACCCCGACCGAATGGGATGCGGTTCTCAACTCGCAGCTCGAACCCAGGGTAGGGTGAGCCAACGCGGTCGTAGACGGCTCGCGCCGAACGCAAGATGAGGTTGTCGTGATCGTCGGGTTGGATGATGCCCGGTGTGGCACTGACCTCATTCCACAGGTCGAGCGCCAGACCGAGGCAATCGAAACCCGCGCCGAGGTTAGCGCTCGTCGCGGGCGCGCGGACGACAATTGGCAACTGCGACAAGTCGAGCGAACGCCTAGCGCGGGGTAAATGTGGTCGACCAGGACAGCTGCTGATCGTCGACCTGAGCGAACACTCGGACGGTCACCGGGTAGCTTGGCGTGGCGGGGCCGATGTTGAACGTGATCGTCGCAGCACCGGTCGCGTCGGTTTTCTGCGTGCCTGTGGCCGGCCAGCGCTCCTGCGCGGTGCGATATTGGACGACGGCCCACACGTCGAAGTTGGCCGCCGGCTGGCCGTCACGTCTCAATCGGATAGCGACGTTTTCCGCTGCGTTCTGGGCCGGAGTGGGGTCAGAGATGGCAATACTCGAGCCGGTGAAGCGTTCGGCGACACCCGGGCGGACTGTGGGCGTCGGTGCGACCGTCGCGGCCGCGCCAACAGCAACAGCGGGGGTCACATCGATCGTGCGGCGACTGTTGTTTGAGAGCGGCAAGACGTTCTGCAGCGCGTTCAGCGCCGACAGGTTGATCGACAAGCGCGGGATCAACAACGTGCCCGCCAGGACAGCCAGGCCGACCACCATCAGGACGACCAGCACGTCACCCAGTCCGGCGTAACGCGGCTGGACGGCGTGGCGCGGCCGCGTCCGCCGACCAGGTCGGGCGACGCTCTTCGCGCCGGATCGGATCGGTGTGCGGGATGCTGGCGCGAACGCTTGCAGCAGCCGCATGCGGTCGTACTCCGCGCGCCGCACCGGGTTGCCCAACACCTCGTAGGCGACGTTGAGCTCGCGCATGACGTGGGTATTGGTCGCGCCGTTGCTGAGCAGACGCGCCGCTTGACGACGGTAGGACGTCTGGATGGCGTGGTCCGGAGCGGTCGGATCGAGGCCCAGGACGGCATACAGGCCGGGGTCGGGTGCGAGATGCGGCGCCGTCGTCGCCAGGGCGTTGGAAGCTGGCTCGGCGGCTACCGATTCAAGGGACAGCGGCGTGTTGGCCGCGGCGAGGGGATCGAGTCGCGCAGCCACGACCTTCTTGGGCTCGACTGGCGGCGTCCTGGCAGGGTCGACCTTGCTCGGCTCGATCGGCGGCTCACTGGAGGCACGGCCATTAGGCTTCACTGGCGACTCGCTCGACGCTTGACCGTTGGCGTGATGCGTCACCGCTGCCGCGGTGACGTGGTGGCCGTTGTCCGGTGAGTCCACGGGACCTGGCGGCGTGTCGGCCGCATCGTCCGCGTGCGGCAGCGCATCCTGGTCCGCGGCGCGTTTCGGTCGGCGCGGCACGGCCATCATGGTACAGCCTGGCTGCGGTGACCAAGCTCGTGCAGCAGCTCGTTGGCAACGCTGGCATCGTTCCACGGGCGTCGTTCGGTGCCCACGACCATGCGCTGTTCGTGGCCTTTGCCCGCGAGCAGGACGGCATCGCCTGGCCCTGCACGCTCGAAGAGCAGGCGGATTGCGGCGCGGCGATCGAGCTCGATGACGAAGTCCTGGTCGGCTTGCGCGCCCCGTGTGGTGGCGCCGCTGGCGATCTGCGCGGCGATCTGCTGAGGGTCTTCGTCGTACGGGTCGTCGAGGGTGATGGCGAAGAAGTCAGCCCTGCTGGCGGCGAGCGCGCCCATGACGGGTCGGTTGGCGAAATCGCGGCCGCCCGCGAGGCCGAAGACGAGGAAAACGCGGCCGTCTCGGCCGAGCAGCGACCGAACTGTGTCCAGGGCTTTGCCCAGAGCCTGCGGAGTGTGGGCGAAGTCGACGACGACCGCGAAAGCCTGGCCGCGATCGACCAGGTTCATGCGGCCGTCGACGGGTGGCTGCGCGGCCGCCGCACGCACGAGATCCTCAGGCGTCGCGCCGAAAAAACTGGCCGCGGCATAGGCGGCGAGCCAGTTGGCCACGTTGAAGCGCCCGACCAGGCGGGTCTCTACAAGAACGTCCTCCTCAGACACCAACGGGCTTCGCACCACAAATGTAGTGCCGCGAGGGGACAGACGGATGTCGGTGGCAATGACTTCCGCGGTGGGATCGTCCAGCGCATACGTCAGCACGCGCGCTGCTGTCGCCGAACGCATCACCTCGCTGGACGGGTCGTCCGCATTCAGCACTGCCAGGCCGTCGCTTGGCAGTCGTTCGAACAGATGGCGTTTCGCGGCGCGGTAGGCGTCGAACGTGCCGTGGAAGTTGATGTGCTCGGGACTCAGATTGGTGAACACGCCAACGCGATAGCTGACCCCGCGGACGCGGTCGAGCTCCAGCGCGTGCGAGCTCGTCTCCAGGACCGCCACGTTCAGCCCAGCGGCAACCATCTCGGCCAGCGTCTCCTGGACCAGCGGCGCTTCCGGCGTGGTGTGATCGGCGGCATTTGTCCGCGTCTCGTCGCCGATCTTGGTGTTGACCGTCGTCAACCAGCCAGTCCGCAGGCCGTGCGCTTCGAGGATCGCGCTCAACAACTGTGTCGTGCTCGTCTTGCCGTCCGTGCCGGTGACGCCAACCACTGGCACCTGGCGCGACGGGTGGCCAAAAAAAGCAGCCGACAGGTCGGCCAGCGCCGCGCGGGCGTTCTCGACCAACACCCAGGGCACGCCAGAACGCGACTCTGGGGAGCGTTCGGCGGCGATGGCGGCCGCGCCAGTTGCCAGCGCTTGCGGGACAAACTCCAGTCCATCGTGCTGTAAGCCCGGCACAGCCACGAACAGGTCGCCCGGCGCAAGACGCCGCGTGTCCTGAGTCACCCCACGGATCGGCGTCGCGGCATCCCCTGAGATCAACGAAGCGCCCGGCGTCTCGGCGAGCAGGTCGGCCAAAGATCTCGGGGTGGGAGTGAACGCCATATTCCTACAATTTACGCATCGTGCTGCAAACCAGCCTGCCTATCGATCAGCAACTGGCGGCGTTGCCAGATCAGCCCGGCGTCTACAAGTTCTATGACGCCAAGGGCGCACTGCTGTATGTCGGCAAGGCGCAGTCGCTGCGCAGCCGAGTCCGATCGTACTTTGTGAAATCGGCCACGCTCGAGCCGCACAAGCGGCAGATGGTGACCGAGGTCACCGAGATCCAATATCTGCTCGCCGAAACGCCGAGCCAGGCGCTGCACTTCGAAGCCGACCTGGTCCGACACGAGCGGCCGAAATACAACATCAAACTCCGCGACGATAAGCACTACCCGTACATCCGCATCAACGTCCAGGATCCGTGGCCCAAGACGATGGTCGCGCGCAAGATGCAGCGCGACGGTGCGCGCTACTTCGGCCCATTCACCGACGCGTCGTCCGTTCGCCAGACGCTCGACACGGTCAATCGCTTGTTCCCGCACATCCTGTGCAACCGGGTGATCACTGGCGAGGATCCGCGGGCCTGTCTCTACTATCACATCAAACGGTGCCCAGCGCCGTGCATCGGCGCGATCGACAACGGCGACTATCGCCAGATCGTCGACCAGATGGTCGGCTTCCTCGACGGCAAGTCCGACAAAGTGCTCTCGGACATGCGCACTGAGATGGAAACGGCCGCTGAGAACCTCGAATTCGAGCGCGCCGCCGACCTGCGTGATCGCATCCGCGCCGCGGAAAAGGTTGTCACCCAGCAGCAGATCGTCTACTCGTCGATTGCCGACGAGGACATCATCGGCGTGCACCACGAGGGGCCCTACTCAGCTGTCCAGGTGTTTCTTATTCGCAACGGACGGCTGATCGGCCGCGAGCATTTCGTCCTCGAGGGCAACGGCGACGATAGCCAAGCCGAGATCGTGTGGTCGTTCCTTATTCAGTACTACAGCCAGACCACGGACATTCCCGACGAGCTGGTGCTGCCGCTCATGCTCGAAGACACCGAGTCGATTAAAGTCTGGTTGACCGATCGGCGTGCCGAAGGCGGCAGCAAGATTCGACGAAAGGTCCGTGTGACCGCGCCTGTGCTGGGCGACAAGCGCAAGCTGATCGAGCTGGCGACCAGCAACGCCCGCGAGGTGTTGCAGAACCTGCGCAGCCAGTGGTTAGCCGACGAGGCCAGAACGACGGGAGCCGTCGTCGAGCTGCAAGAAGTGCTCGACCTGCCGCAGATGCCCAATCGGATCGAGTGCTATGACATCTCGCACGTGCAGGGGACGAACCAGGTTGCCAGCATGGTCGTGTTCGAGAATGGGCAGCCGAAGCGGTCGGCGTATCGGCGATTCAAGATCAAGCACGAGTTCGGGAACAATGACGTGCTGAGCATGCAGGAGGTCATCGGGCGCCGTTTTCGCCGCGCGCTGACGGGTCAATTGCGTCGAGCGGGCGAACTCGGGACGTGGGAAACGGCCGACGCGACGCCAAACGAAGGCGTTCTCCTGGCTCCGGAGGCTGAGAAGGCAGCGGTGGCCCCGGCGGGCGGGCTGGGGTCAACACGTCGCGCGGCGCACGCGGCAGCCGCGGCGCAGGCCGCGCGCACCGCGGACAGTGCACGTGCGCCGGACGAGACCGTGGTTGGCGCAGGCGAAGGTACCGCGGAGGCCGAGGCCGAGGTTGAGCGCGAGCCGGAAGGCGGTTGGGCCGAGATGCCTGACCTGATCATCATCGATGGCGGCCAGGGCCAGTTGAACGCCGCGCTCGAGATCCTCGACACAATGGAGATCACCGAGCTGCCCGTCGTCGGTCTGGCGAAAGAAAATGAAGAGGTCTTTGTACGCGATCGGGCGACCGGTCGAGCGCGGACGAATCCGGTCCTGCTGCCGCGCACCTCACAAGCGATGTATCTGGTGCAGCGGATTCGCGACGAGGCGCATCGTTTCGCGATCACCTATCACCGCCAGGCACGGGCCAGAAGCGGCCTGCGATCGGCTCTGGATGACGTTCAGGGCATCGGACCGAAGCGCAAGCGCGAGCTGCTCCGACGCTTCGGCTCGGTGAAGGGCATTCGCAGCGCGACGCTGGAAGAAATCGCCGCCGTCCCAGGCATGACCCTCAAGCAGGCCAGACTGCTGAAAGCCAACCTGTAGCGGGTACGCTTTTGCACATGGTGCTGCTGATCCACGGCGAGGCGGGCGGATGGGATGAGCTGATCATCGCCGCGGTCGGCCTGGCGGTGCTGTGGATCGCGGTCAAACTGGCCGGCCGCAAAGCAGCTGATGCCGACGACGACGCCGACGATGAGCCGACCATCGACGAGCCCTTGCCCAAGGTCGATGAGCCACTACCATCGGCTCCTCCTGCGCCGCAGAGCACCGGCCTCAGCAGCGCGCCGCGCGCTGGCGACAGCGTCACGGAGCAGCGGGATCCTGTGTCCCCGCCCACAACGCGCCTTGGTTGAAAGCGTGCGGCGACCACGTTGCGTCGTCGCTTGGGGTGCGGTGTTGCTGGCGCTGTGCGTCGGCCTGGCCGGCTGCAGTGCGCCGAAGCCGCAAACGCTGCAGGGTAAGATCGCCTGGCCGAAAGACGGCGACCTGTGGGTATTCGACCTGGCGTCCAGGCAACAAACGAAAATCACCAACCTGCCCCAGGGCGCGGCAGTGACCGGGGCGACCTGGTCGCCGGATGGACAACGAGTGGTGTTTTCGCAGTTCTGGCGTCGCCCGGGCGAACGATCGAGCGGCGCCGACCTGATGCTGGCCAACGCCGACGGATCCAACGCCCATCCCTTTGCGGAGCGTGACGCAGCCAATACGGTCCTCGACACGCCGACGTGGGCCGCCAGTGGACATGTCTATTACACGGTGCGGCGAGTGACGAGCGGCCGCGAGATGCAGTCGATCGTTCGCCAGCTCGAAGGTGGGCAACCGGAGATGCTGGTCGACAATGCCTATAGCCCGACGGTCTCACCCGACGAGGGGACGCTGGTCTATTTGCGGAACACGCGCGCCGGGCAGACGCTGTTCCGCAAGTCGTTCAGCGAGGCGGGCGATGGGTGTGAGCTGCTGTCGGATCAGGTGTTCCAGTACTTGAGCCAGCCGCGGATCTCACCGGACGGGAAGCAGGTCGCCCTGGGCGGAAGTGGTGAGGCGACTATGCAGCCGTCGGGGTGTGGCGGCGACCCACGGACGAAACCCACGGCGGCTGGCTTCAGCGGCGGGCCGGCGGGTGGCAGCGGCGGCGTCGGAAGTGGCGGGACGGCGGGGAGCAACAGCAGCGTGACGTCGGCTGGCGGGAGTGGCGGGACGGCGATTGGCACCAGCGGTAGTGGCAGCGATGCGGTGGTCGGCGGCGGCGTTGCGGGCGGTGGCAGTGTCGGGGC
>DASYKL010000148.1:0-1711 GCA_035995405.1 Chloroflexota bacterium | reverse complement strand
TTTCGCCCCTGCTGCTGATGGATCCGTGCGCCCGCCGGGCGACCTGGCTGTGGCATTCCCCGGGAGGTATAGGTCTGTGAAACTAGGCGCTCACCGTCTTGAGCCCCACCGCGTCCGCCAGCGCCTGAAATCGTCCCGTAGTGACCCAACGATCGCCCGGACACGTCGGCCGGCTTTGCGGACTGATGTCGGCGTGCCGCGCCAGATACCGCAGCGACATCGGGTACCTCTCTTTGGCTTCCAACGCGGCGCTCAACACGGCGTTGTACTGTCCGTCGGGGACCTCACGCGCCGGGTCACCGCCGTCTTCGGTCTCGCAAGCGATCGTCACGTGGTTGGGATTCAGCGCTGGATCGACGCCACACTCCTGGGCAATGGTCGCCCAATGATTCCCCGGCTCGAGAATCCCGTTCGCCCAGGCCCGATCGCTCGGGTCGATATAGCAATTGACGGTCCCGTCCAGACCAACGGAGTAATGCGCCGACAGTTGTGCCGAGCTGTTCAGGAACTCGGCCACGGTGCCCGATGCACCGCCCGATTCGGTGTGCAACACAAATGCGATCGGCGGACCATACGGGCGGCCGACCCACTTGTTGCTCGAGCTAAAACGATGAATGGCGGGGGTGCTGGTCATCTCGGCTGGCGCGTTTAGCGAGCCAGGGCCAGCGGACGCGGATCGAAGCGCACCGCTTCGACCTTGCCATGTAAAGCCGGGTCGAGCGCCACGAGCATCGATTCGACTGATTGGGTGCCGAACTCCGCGGCGGCCCAGCGTCCGCGAATCGCATTGAGCATTGCCCGGGCCAGCAGCGCCTGGTGCTGCTGGACCTGGTCGAGTGTTTGCTGCATGTTGGCGAGGGCCTGAGCGAGGTCGTCGTTGGTCGTCTGGAGAGCGGAAATGTCGGCGGTCACGGTGCGGGTACCTCCTGGGCCGCAGAGTACGCCTGGCTGTCGAGGGTGGCTCAATTTCACTCAAGAGAGCGCGCGGCTCGGCTGACCCACCTACCAGGAGAGCCGCTCGCGGCCAGCTTGAAGCGTCACGCCAGGCGTCACGCGACCGTCACGCCATCTCGCCAAGCGTCACGCCAGGCGTCACGGCGCCCCCGCCGAGCGTCATGGCGATGTCACAATTCCCTCTTTTCGTCCGCTGGGCCCGCCGAGCCGCATCGCGTGACGCTTCCCATGACGCCCGCTGCCGACAATCGCTCCATGCAGCCCATGCCTTATCCGATGTCAAGAAATCGACCAATCAGCCCAAAGGGCTTGACCGGAACCGGTCGAGCGGCTAATGATGCTCCCGACCACCTCCGACGCGCTGATTGGAGCGGTCGGAGCGGTGGCGGGGACCATAGAGGAGGGTTTAACTCAAACCCGTGGCCGTCGCGACACTGACACCCTCACGCGCGCTGCACCGCCCGCGACGGGTCGACCCGAGGGCGCTGATCGGCGTGTTTCTGACGCTCGCCGCGCTGGCCGGCTCAGTCGCTTTCTGGGTCGGTTCAAGCGACGCCCGACCGGTCCTGATTGCCACCCGCGATCTGGCCGCCGGCGCGACGCTGCGCAGCTCTGATTTCGCCACGGCGTACATCAGAATGGATGACGCGCTGTATCGCGCCGCCCTGCCCGCCGACGCGCTCGACTCGCTGGTCGGTAAACAAATAGGCGAGCCGCTCCACGCCCAACAGGTGCTCGTCCGGGCCCAGGTCAGCAG
>DASYKL010000147.1:0-3004 GCA_035995405.1 Chloroflexota bacterium | reverse complement strand
GGCAGGTGGGTTGGTTTCGCCAGTCGATGTGGCGCGGCCGGCGGCAGGTGGGTTGGTTTCGTCTGGCCAAGTGGCGCGGCCCGCGACGGGTGGGTTGCTTTCGTCCGACGAGCTGGCTCGGTGGAGGACGGGTCGGTCGCTGATGGACCGCGCCGTGGGTGTCGACGGCGGCGCAGTCAGCCGTAGTCTGTACCTGTTCGCGGCGTTGGCGGTGGGCGTGATCGGTACGCTCAGTGGGGCCAGCCAGTTGCTGTTCTACGCGGTTGGGCGACTGCTCGGTGTTGATCACCCGGGTGGCGTCGGCGGTGATCTACTGGCCGCCGCGGCTGGGCCGCTCAGCGCGATGGTCGTCTATGGCGTCAGCTGGGCGTACCACCGCGCCGCGGTCCAGCATCAGGAGCGGCTGGGTCGATCGACGGGGCGGCAGGTGGGCGTGCAGCGCCTGTACACGTATCTGGTCGCACTGGTGGCGCTGGTGGTATGGGCGACTGGTCTTGGCGGACTGCTGTGGCTGCTGGGCGAGCCGTTGCTCGGCCTGAGCGTGGCTAACCCGTCGAGCTTTCGCGAATCGATGGCGTTGTTTGCGACGCTGACGATCGTGGGTTTCCCAGTGTGGCTGCGCCAATGGCAGGCCACGCCCACGCCCCGGCCGACGGAGGCGACCGACCGGAGCTACAGGACCGACACGACGGACCGGGGCTACGGGACTGACGCCACTGACTCGCGCCGTGTAACGGCCGCGAACAAGGAGGGCCAGGCGGCTGCCGACAGCCAGGCAGGCCGCGAACGCCACCTCGGCAATGGCGGCCAGGCTGGGGACGAAGGCCAGGCAGGCAGTGAGGCGCAGTCGCTGGCGCGACGGTTGTACCTGTATGTGAGTCTGCTGGGTGCGACGCTGGCACTGGTCGGCAGTGCCGCGGCGGCGCTGTATCGCGTGCTCGGCCTGGTGCTGGGCGAACCGTACTCCGCCCAGGTCCTGACCGACCTGGCACACGGCGTGGCGCTGGCCCTGGTGGCTGGTCTGCTGGCGGGCTACCACTGGCGGGCGCTCCGCCACGACACCCGTGGTAGCGCTCACATACTGCCAGTCCCAACGAATGTTAGCGCTCACATGACAGGACCGCCCACGGGTGTTAGCGCTACCACCGCGCCAGCCAGCGCCGATGCATCACCCGGTGTTAGCGCTCACATGACAGCACCGCCCCCAACTGTTAGCGCTACCACCGGACCAGCGAGCGCCGCTGCGCAGAGCGCTGCTAATGCTCACATCGCCTCAGGTGCGGCCGCTGTTAGCGCTAACATCGCACCAGCCGCAGCGGGTGTTAGCGCTACCACGCCGACGGCCATCGTCGTCGAGATTCGCGCCGCCGACGCCGCCGCTCACGCCCGCGCCCTCGCCGCTCTGGACAGTCTGCGGGCCAGCGGCCTCGACGTCACTATCCACAGCCGAACGTCATCAGCCTGAGCTGCTTTGCGCCAACCGCCACCCCTCCTCCGCCGTCAGCGGGAAATCTATCTGCCTCGCCTCCACCCCAGCCCCCACCAACGCCTTTATCACCGCATTCGCCAACACCCGCGGCGCGCCCACCGTTCCGCTTTCGCCCGCACCCTTCGTCCCCAGCGGCTTGTCCGGCAAGGGCGTACGCGTCTCCGCCACCACCAACGCCGGCAGGTCCGACGCTCGCGCCACTGCGCAATAACCAAGCCCACCGCTCAGCGGCGTGCCACTCTCGTCGTACACCATCTGCTTGGACCGCGCCTGACCGAAGCCCTGGGCAACCCGCCGACTGATCCTCCAGGGCAGCCGCCAACAACGGATCGACAATCACTCCGCATCCTCGACCACCACACACAGCTCCATTTCCAAACGGCCGGTGACGCGGTCGATCGACACCGACGCGATGTGCGTGCCATGCGGCGACGTAAGGGGCGGACTGTAGCGTTCATCCTCGACCAGACCTGGCTCCATACCGCCGGCAACATCACCGGGTTGTGCACCGCGGCCACCACATCGCACAAGAAAAGAAGACCGGCCGTGCGAGAACGAGCCCGACTCCAGCACATTGGAACCGTCCGCTTGGACGCACGCGACCACTTTCCCAAGCAGCGCCGGCCGGCGACTCAACAAACGTGCGCACGCCGATACCGAATAGCTCACCCGGGCCACACGTAGCGGCCCACCAATGACCGGTAGTCCGCCAGCTCGAGCGCGCGATCCAGCGTCAGCGCATCGTCGCTGGAGTCGTACTCGTTGCCGAGCGGAATCCGATACGGAATCGCGTTCGGCTGCACGAAATTGTGGCGGCGGATCTCGACAGAGTCAATGCCCAGCTCGTGTGCCGCGCGGTTCTCTGCCACGGTTGACTTTCAGACTGCGTCAACTCAGTAACCCGATCCAGCAGTCGATGCATGGTCTCGGGCTGCACCAGAGCGCCTGGGCGGCCTTTAAGGTTGATCGCGAAATCGGTCGGTAGTCAACTTCCCCACTGCAGAGGGGGTGGCGCGGCACGCTCGCCAAGCGCGGGCCGCGCCACCAGACATTTCAGAGATTGACTATGCCGCCGTCGATGACCGCCAGGAAGTCGAGCTCGACCGCATAACTCGGCTGGGCTTGGGCCGGGTCAACGGTTTCGAGGCCACTCGGGCCAACCTGGTTGTCGCGGTCCAATTGCGCTGCGTATTGTCGAGTGAGATCCCGCGTCGTGGACTCCACCATGGCAACGTTGCCGCACCACGTGCTCAATCCGTAACCAGGAACGAGACGCACCCCGGCATCAACTTCGTGTGCCTGTACGTTCGAGTGCACGAACTCAGCGTTCGCTGAATCGGGGTACACCAGGACCATGAGCTCGCGGCCTCTGGCAGGATCGTTGACATGGAAGGTCGTCACGCCGTCGGAGGTCCACCACCGGATAGGCGTATCTGCGCGAAAGCCCTGGCTGATGAATTCCGAGCGGAGTTCGTAGGCAGTAAGTTTCACAGTCGATATCGGGAGCCGACACTC
>DASYKL010000146.1:0-2407 GCA_035995405.1 Chloroflexota bacterium | reverse complement strand
AGCCGGCGTTTCGCAAGAAGATGCTGGCGACGCGCGCGTCAGACAACCACGCCATCGTCGCCTACGTGAACATGGTCGGCGGACAGGATGAGCTGGTCTTCGACGGCTCCAGTCTGATCTTCGATCCGAGTGGCGAGCTGTTGAGCCAGGGCAAAGCGTTCGAAGAAGACCTGCTGGTGGTCGATCTCGACGTGGCCGGCGTCTTTCGAGAGCGGTTGCACGATCCGCGACGGCGCAAAGGCCATCTGCAACACGAGGCCGATCGGCCAGCCGAAATCATCGAGATCAGCGACTCGCGGCCACGAGTCGGGTCACGGCCGGCACTCCCAGCGCGCCAGCCTGTGGCTGACCTGAGCCCGGTTGAGGAGACGTATCGCGCCCTGGTCCTTGGCACGCGCGACTACATCTGCAAGACCGGCTTCGGCCAGGTCGTGCTCGGCCTCTCGGGCGGCGTCGATTCAAGCCTGGTCGCGGCGGTAGCCGCCGATGCGCTCGGGCCAGAGAACGTGCTGGGCGTCAGTATGCCCTCCCGCTATTCGAGTCAGGGCAGCAAAGACGATGCCGCCGAGCTGGCTCAGGCCCTGGGCATGCGCTACCAGACGGTCGCGATCGAGGCGCCGTTCAGCGCCATGCTTGAAGTCCTCGAGCCGTTCTTCAAAGATCGGCAGCCGGATGCCACTGAGGAGAACCTGCAGGCGCGGATCCGCGGCCAGATTCTGATGGCGCTGTCGAACAAGTTCGGCTACCTGGTGCTGACGACAGGCAACAAGAGCGAGATGGCCGTCGGCTATGCCACGTTGTATGGCGATATGGCGGGCGGCTTCGCGGTGATCAAGGACGTCCTGAAGACGCGGGTATACGAGTTGTGCCGGTTCCGCAACTCGCTCGCTGAGAAGCCGATCATCCCTGAGGCGGTCTTGACGAAGCCGCCATCGGCCGAGCTGCGGCCAGAACAGACAGACCAGGATTCGTTGCCGCCGTACGACGTGTTGGATGCCATCCTGGTGGCATACGTTGAGGAAGACCGCTCGCTGGGTGAGATCGTCCGCCTGGGCTATGCGCCGGAGTTGGTCCGCAAAGTGGTCAACATGGTTGACCACAATGAGTACAAACGGCGTCAGGCGCCGCCAGGGGTCAAAGTCAGTCCAAGAGCCTTCGGCCGCGACCGCCGTCTGCCGATCACGAACCGTTATCGCGACGACGGGTAGGCCTCACTTTCCCCAGACGACTTCAGCTGGTGGTAATTCTGTAGATCGTGCCGTCGTCGAAACCCGTGACGTACATCTCACCGCTGTCGTCTTCACCAAACGAGCTGAGGCTAACTCCTTGTTTGCCCAGGTCTGTTGTGGACCAGGCGCCGCCGGCGTCACGCGTCAGGGCCCACATGCGGCCGCTGCATTCATCGCCGTACAGGTAGACCCCGTTCAACGCCGGGTACATCGAGCCGCGGTAGACGTAGCCGCCGATCACGGCGCAATCGCCACGGCCGTGGCTGTACTCCGCCGCCGCGGGCACGAACGGCGACAGGTTGCAGCTCGACGACCTGTAGCAGTGGTTCCCTTCGGCGATGTTCCAACCGAAGTTCAGCCCGCCCGCGCTTCCAGCGGCCACGTAGTCGACCTCTTCCCATTGGTCCTGCCCCACGTCGCCGATCAGCAAGTCGCCGGTCAGGCGGTCAAAGCTGTAGCGCCACGGGTTGCGCAGGCCCGTCGCCCAGATCTCGGGCAAGGCCCCCGCCGTGCCGACGAACGGGTTGTCCGCGGGGATGCCATAAGGCAGGGCGCTGACGTCGAGGCGCAGCAGCTTGCCCAACCAGGTCGACGTGCTCTGGCCATTCCCGTGCGGGTCGCCGCCGTTGCCGCCGTCGCCGAAGCCGATATAGAGGTAGCTATCTGGCCCGAAGACCAGGTTGCCGCCGTTGTGGTTCGCGTACGGCTGCTTCTGGAACAGGACAATCGTGCTGCTGGCCGGGTCGGCCACGTCGGCATCACTGGATACCTGATACCGAGCGACAACAGAGTCACCGTTGCGGTCGGTGTAGTTCACGAAGAAGAAGCCAGTCGCGGCGTAATTCGGATCGAGCGCCAAGCCCAGCAAACCCTGTTCGCTGCCGCTAGCACCAACCAGCGAGCGAATGTCCAGAAACGGGCGCTCCACAGGTGTACTGCCGTGCAGCAGCCGAATGATGCCCTGCTTCTCAACGACGTACAGCCGATCACTGCCGTCGTTCGCCGATCGGAAATCGAGCGGCTGGCGGAAGCCTTTGGCGAATGCCTGGAGCTTCAACGAGAAGGCTGGCTGGCTGCTGGCGAGCGGCCCACTACTCAGCCCGAGCACGGCCACGCCCAGGGCCGCCACCAGGCTAAACGCGGAGATCAGGCGACCGAAGCGAGGCGGCTGCACAATT
>DASYKL010000145.1:0-6109 GCA_035995405.1 Chloroflexota bacterium | reverse complement strand
CGGCGTGCGCCAGATGCTCGGCATCCTCAAGGCCGGCGGCGTCATGGCCATCGCCGCCGAAGGGCGGCGGACCCGCAGCGGCCGGCTCGAATCGATCAATCTCGTCCTGGCCAGGATCGCCGCCGCCGCCGACGTACCGATCGTCCCCCTCGGCATTCGAGGCTCGTTCGAAGCCCTGCCTCCGGGCGCCCTCTTCCCTCGACCCCGGGCGATCAAAGTCCGAGTGGGCAAACCATTTCGGTTCGCCCGCGGCACGTCCGCCGAGGACGCCGCCGAGCGCATTCGCCTCGAGATTGCGGCCCTGTTGCCCCCGGCGATGCAGCCCGCCGACCTCGATCGTTCGACCTGAGCCGCGTCTCAAGGTCGTCTCGTCCGCGCGGCGAACCCGTCACAGGGCTGGATCGCACGTGTAACGGACTGGCATAGTGGCTCCGCGAGATGCGCGACAGGCTGCAACGGGTTCGCGAGCGCCTTCGGGGGAAGGCCCAGCCATGGCCGATCGCGTTAGGCGGCGCCGCACTGGGCATCGTGGTGGGGACCTGGTGGCTGCTCGTCGCGACCAGCAGCCCTGACGCAACGCCGCCTCAGGCAGCCGTGTCGGCACCGGCGCCGACGCTCATCGCCGTTGAAACCGAAGTCGCAGCCACCTCCGGGTCCTCAGTTGCGCCGAGCGGGACGCCCGAGCCATCACCCTTCGCGGGCATCGCCGAGCCACCTGCCGAACCGCCGGCTCGCACCGCGCCAGTGCAGCACACCGTCGTCGAAGGCGAAGTGCTGTGGCAGATCGCTGAGCAGTACCGTTTGCGACCCGAAACCGTCCTCTGGTCGAACGACATCGAAAATCCCGACCTCCTCCTGGTTGGCCAGCACTTGCTCATCCCGCCCGCTGACGGTGTGGTGTACACGGTCCGCTCGGGCGACAGCCTGTCTGACGTCGTCAATCGCTATGGCGTCGAGCTGCAGGCGGTGCTCACGACGAACAAGCTGGCGGATGCCGACCAGATCGTTGCCGGGACCGACCTCTTTCTGCCAGGCGGTCGGCCGATCGCCGCCATCGGCGCCGCTAGCAGTCAGGACAACGTCGTTCAGCCCGGCGGCGGCGACGAGCAGGCGACCGCCGCCACCGGAGCGGCAGTCGCGCTGCCGGACAACATCGACGCGCTACTGGGCGCGGGTTGGCTGCGCTCCCGACAGATTGCCGATCTGTACAAATCGGCTGATGCCGCCAGCTCCAAGCTCCACCAGCTGCCGGGCGCCGCTCGGCTGGAACGGTTGGACGGCTTTCGGAATGGCCGTATTCAGGTCCGCGACCCGGGCGACGGACGCATCCGCCAGGCGATGACCGGCTGGGTCAACGCGACTGACCTGGATGTGGGTCGTGCACCAGCCACCCGTGAGCTGCCGCTGGCGTATCCAGCCGACACGGCCATGGACATCTCGCACGTCTTCGCCCCGTACCGCTCGCAGCTCGACGGCAGTCCGTACGCCGAAGCCAACTGCGGCCCGACCGCCGTCGGCATGGCCCTCGATGCGTTCGGCATGTCGGTGCCGGCGCGTCAGTTGCGCGCCGCGGCGCTCGACGCGCAGCACATGTACGGCAACGGCGTTGGGACGTTGATCACCGCATTGGCTCAGGTGGTCCAGCAGAACGGGCTGGCGGCAATGGACCTGCGCGACGGGGCGGGCGCGCTGCGTCGCTGGAGCCTCGACGACATTCGCGCCCACATCCAGGTGGGGCACCCGGTGATCGTCCAGGTCCGCTACCGCTCCCTGCCTGGCCGCGGCGGCGCGTACTACTTCGGCGACCACTACATCCTGGTTACCGGCGTGGTCGGGGACGGGTTTCTGTACAACGACCCGATCGACATCGACGGCCTGGGCTGGGACCGCGTGATCAGCAGCACGACGCTGCGAACGGCGATGAACGCCAGCGACCAGCGCTACGCCTTCACCGCCGTCGCCGTGGGCCGCAACTAATCTCAGTCACGCGCAACCCCGGCGCAGCAGCTCAACATGTGGCGCGGCCGCTGGCCGTCTCAAGCCAGGTGGCGGCTGAACCGTCTGCCGAGTGGGCCGTAGCCAGATGGCGAACGCCACCTGGCGACGCGGAAACGCTCAACGCGAACGGCCACCGGGCGCCGCTGGGGCGAGGTGGCCGCGATCGAACCGACCGAACTTAATCGAAACGAGTGTTAGTGCGCCGCCTGGGGAGCCGCACTGACCGCGACGGTCGGAGCGGACTTCGAAGCAGGCAGAACCGTCCACATCAGGATGAGCGCGAAGAAGCTAGCGATCGAGAGGAGTGTCAGTGCCAAGTCCATCTCCAACAAAGTAGTGCCCAGCAACCCGCCGCGTCGTTGGCCATGTCGCACGAAGCCGAAGCCTCGGCATTGTGCACCCTGCACAACACCCGCTCAGTGCGTAGCAGCGGCGGCCTTGCTGTTGGGGTGCGCCAGCGTGTGCGCCTCGAGCAATTGCTGCTCCGTCCATACTTTGTGACAACTGCCGCACTCGATGTGGCCGATGCCACTTGCGCGAAAAAGATTCTCATTGCCGCATGCCGGGCACCGCCAGAACGTCGGACCAGGCGGCAAATCAGGGTAAGCCATCAGTTTTCTCTTTCCAGCTCAGAGTCTAAGCGTAGCCGGGATCGACCGACACCGACGTGCCGCGCCGTGCATCGAGCAGTGGCCGCTCCACCTCCAACCTGTGCGGCTGAGCATCCAGATGCGCCGATCTGGTCCTCCGCCTCTACGGCGCGGGAACTCAGCGCGGCGCGACCGCGGTTGGCTGCGTCGCGTGGGTGGTGCGGTCGGCCGTACCTGCTGTCGGATCGAGTGACCCGAGTCGAGCGACCTCGGAATTCAAAATGCGTCGCGCGATAGCCAGCGCCGCGGCATACGTCGAGTCCATGCCAAAATAACTCAAGTTGCGCTCGCCGAGCGTCTGCCCTTTGCTGTACGGCGTGTCCGAGGCGTAATGGACGAAGCCCAGGTCGACCGGTGCGCCGACCAGGTTGACCATCTCGCCGTGCGGCGCACGCTCCGGCAGCATCAACTCGGTAAACGCTTCGAGGTAAGGCCCTGCCTCCATCTCGACCAGATTGTTGCCGGCCCGATGCAGCGAATCCAGATAGCCCCAGTTTTGCAGGAATGTACCGCGGGCGCTCGCCGCGCGCTGGTTGTCCAGCGCCGTGCCGTAGACGAGATAGCGTTCAACGTCCTCGGCGTTGAAGCAGTTGTGCAGCAGGTACGTCGTGGCGGTGCGCTCGTCGGCGACGATGTTGCACAGCAGGATGTCGCCGACCCGACCCGTCAGCGTGGCGCCTTTACCCATGACGTACAGCCCGAGGAGCGCGCCAACGTTGCGAGCCAGTGCGCGCTGCAGAAAATAGCCCGTCTGGCCCAGCGGGTAGTCAATGTTCAGAATGAGCGCGTCGCTGCGCGCCAGGCGGTCGAGTGCCGGCAGGTCGGCCAATCGGCGATCCAGGCGTTCCGGTCGGAGTTTGCTCAACTCGATCACCTGGGCATCGACATCCGGACCGAACGGCACGTGCAGCGTGGTCATGCCGGCGGCCTGCTCCTCGGCCGCGAAATGCATCGCCGCGTCGCCGCTCAAAGGGTCGCTGACGTATTTCTTGGCCGCGTAGTACAGAAAATTCTCCATGCTGCTGCGCACGCGGTCCGACGTGATCGCCTCGTACTCCGCCCGCAGCAAATCGCTATCTGAGCGCTGGACATAGTCGATGATCTCGCCCTGGCGCGCCTGAGCCGACCCGGACAGCAGATTGAGCAAGCTGTGCATGTTGCTGGAGACGAAGTAGATCGGACGGCGACTGAGGTCTGGTGGGACGCTGTCGGCGACGTGCTCGTACCAGCGTTCGACCGCCCGTTCGTAATCGTTCCAGCTGCCGCCGAGCATGCGCACCGCCAGGCGTTTGCGTCCATCGGCGATCAGCGACAGGAGGTGCCAGACGCGGCCCTGCCACACGACCGATAGCCGGTCGAGCTCGGCCTCAGACAGGCCGAGCGCTTCGGCCAGACGCTCGCGGTCGCCGGGTTCGGCGCCCTGTTCGGCCGCGCGCATGACCAGTTTTCTCAGACTGGGATCGCGATTGAACAGCTCGTGCAGCTTGTTCCACTCGAGCTCATACGCGACAAGTGCCGGGATCATGTCGTCCAGGTCGGACGGGCTCGAGACGAGCACGGCCAGCCGATCCTGGCCATCGAAGAAGTGGCGCCGCCGTCTGGCGGCTGCGGCTTGAGGCACCCACTCGGCGACGTTGGTCACGCCGCGAGCAGCCATATTCTCGAGCGACGCGCCGAGCAGGACCAGCCGCACTTGAGGCATGCACGGCGGCAGCCGCAAGCCAACATAGGTAATGGCGGCCGCGTCGGGGAACGGGTCGCGGGCCTTGGCGTGCAGGCTGGGAGCCATGGCCAGATACGGCTCGAGCAACCCGGCGACCCGCACTTCACCGGTGCTTCTGAGCAGCGTCTGATAGGACCTGACAAACAGGTCCACCGCCTCACGACCCGGCGGCAGCGGCACGCCAGGGCCAGGACCAACGCCAGCTGGACTGTCAAACGGCACGACCATCGTCAGGTTGAAGCGTAGCGCACGCTGAGTCAGCTACGGCTCGGCCAGTCACGAATACGGGTCGGCACCGCTTGAGCCGTATTCGTAGGGCTAAACGCCGAGACCACCCCAACGTGTGATCAGATCGAGGTGGATCCCAAACTGGTCAAGAATTTTGGTGACCGTGTGGTCAATCAGATCCTGAATTGACTGCGGACGGTGATAGAATCCCGGCACCGGCGGCAGGATGATGGCGCCTGATTCGGTGGCCTGCTGCATCAGCCGCAAGTGCCCCAGGTGGAGCGGCGTTTCGCGGACCACCAACACCAGTTTGCGCCGTTCTTTAAGACACACGTCCGCGGCGCGAGCGATCAGCGTGTCGTTGTAGCTGTTGGCAATTGCCGACAGGCTCTTCATCGAGCACGGGGCCACGATCATGCCGTCGGTCACAAACGTCCCGCTCGCGATCGAGGCGCCGATGTTGCGCTCGTCGTGCAGCGTATCGGCCAGGGCAGCGATTTCGTCCGGGTTGCGACCCATCTCGTAGTCGATGGTCAGCCGCGCGGCGTTACTCAAGATGAGGTGGAGCTCGATGTCCGGGCGGTGCTCGCGCAGGACTTCAAGCAAGCGGACGCCATAGTGCGGCCCGGTCGACCCCGACAGGCCAATGATCAGACGGGTCGGCGTCGCGTGATTGGCGTCAGCCACCACGCAAGTCTAGGCTAAGGCTGACAGCGTGATGGAGGACTCACTCGACCGCGTGACGGCGGAGATCGTGGCCTGTCGGGCCTGCCCGCGGCTGGTGACCTGGCGGGAGCTGGTGGCTCTGGAAAAACGGGCGGCGTTTCAAGCTGAGACGTACTGGGGTCGGCCGATCCCCGGCTTTGGCGACCCGCGCGCCAAGCTCCTGGTGGTTGGACTGGCGCCCGCGGCGCACGGCGGCAACCGCACGGGCCGCGTCTTCACGGGTGATCGGTCCGGCGACTGGCTCTTTGGCGCGCTCCATCGCGCTGGTTACGCCAGCCAACCGACCAGCCTGCACAAAGACGACGGCCTGCATCTCAGCGGGGCGTGGATCAGCGCCATCGTCCGCTGCGCGCCGCCCGCGAACAAGCCGCTCCCGGAAGAGCGCGACACCTGCCTGCCGTACTTTCGCCGCGAGCTAGATCTCCTGCAGAGCGTCACGGTTATCGTCTGCCTGGGCAAATTCGCGTATGACGGGATGGCGTCCGCGATTGGCCTCAAGCGGCGGCCGCGGTTTGGCCATGGTGTCGAAATGCAACTACCAGACGGCCGCTGGCTGATCTGCTCGTTCCATCCCAGTCAACAGAACACCTTCACCCGTAAGCTCACTGTGCCGATGTTTGACGCCATCTTCCGGCGAGCTACCGAGCTGAGCCAACCGTGAAAAACAGAGAAGTGGCGGGCATCCTTCGCCAATTGGCCGACACCATGGAGCTCCTGGCTGAAGACCGCTATCGGGTGGCCAATTACCGCGACGCGGCTACCCGGGTGGAGCACCACCACGAAG
>DASYKL010000144.1:0-10804 GCA_035995405.1 Chloroflexota bacterium | reverse complement strand
GGTGGCGTTCGTCCTCGAGCCGGTCGTCGGGACACTCGTCGAAGGACGCCTACCACGCCTCGCCGCCATCGGCCTGACCTATCTCACATTACTGGTGCTGGTCTCGCTGGGCGTCTTCCTGCTCGTCCCGGCTCTCTCGCTACAGATCGTCGAAGTCGTGCGCAGCATGCCGACGTACGTCGAGCAGGCGACGGCCGTGCTGTCCAGCGTGCAGGCTACGAGCAACCAGTGGCTGACCAGCCACGGCAGCCCGGTGCTCGTCGATATCAAATCGGCACTCAACCCACAGGACTTGAGTCGACGGGCGGACGCCCTCGGGCCGCCAATCCTCAGCAACGCCATCGGCTTCGCGACTGGTGCGGCGACTTTACTCGCCGAGCTGCTGATCATGTTGATCCTGTCGTTCTATTTCATGGTCGATGGTGCACGGCTTGCCGATAGCTTGCTGGCCGCTTTGCCCTTGCGTGCCCAGGACGACGCGCGATTCCTGGTTGCCAGTATCCACCGCGCCTTCGCCGGGTTTCTCCGTGGCCAGATGATCCAGGCGCTTGTCGGCGGACTGGGTACTGGCCTGGCCATGTCCGCCCTGTCGGTCGACTACGCCTTGCTGGCGAGCGTCATTGCGGCAGTCGTCTTGCTGATCCCATTTCTGGGGCCCGTCGTCGCCGTAGCCCTGCCCGTGACGATCTCGCTGCTGACGCATCCGGAGGTGACCCTGTTCCTGTTCATTGCCTTGCTGGCCTTGCAGCAGGTGATCTTCAACGTCCTGGCCCCACGCATTCTGAGTCGCCAGGTCGGCTTGCATCCGCTCGCCGTGTTTTTTGCCGTCTTGACTGGCGCGCGCGTCGCGGGTGTGTGGGGTGCAATTTTCGGTGTGCCGATCGTCGCCGTGGTGATCACCATGATTTCGTTCTATCGCGCGAACCAGGAGGAACGCGCGGCGCGTCTACTCCAACACCTGCCGGCCGAAGACCTGGTGTCCGTGGAGCTCGCGCCAAGCGAGTCGACCGAACAAGCGCTGATTTCGCACACGTGACTTGAGTTCCAAAGGGAGTTGCTCGTCTGTGACACGCGTCCGTAAAGCAGTGATTCCAGCTGCAGGCCTGGGTACACGCTTCCTACCAGCCTCCAAGGCAGTGCCCAAAGAAATGCTGCCCATCGTCGATAAACCGGTCATTCAGTACATCGTCGAGGGCGCAGTAGCCTCGGGCATCGAGGAGATCGTGCTCGTGACGGCCGCGGGTAAACGGTCGATCGAAGACCATTTCGATAGCTCGTTCGAGCTGGAGTACCGCCTCGAAGCGGCCGGCAAACACGACCTGCTGGCGGAGACGCGGCGGCCGGCCGAGATGGCGCGCTTCGTGATGGTTCGCCAGGGCTCGCCGTTGGGCAACGGCCACGCGGTGCTGCTGGCCAAAGAGGTCGTCGGCGACGAGCCGTTCGCCATGCTGTGGGGCGATGACATCGTGCTCGGCGATCCACCGTTCGTCCAGCAGCTGATCGATGCCTACAACCGCACGGGCGGGTCGGTGGTTGGGGTTATTGCTGTCCCGCCGGAAGAAGCGATGAAGTACGGCGTGATCGAAGTTGCCGAACGCCTGGATGATCGCCTGGTGCGGGCGTCGCGGATCGTCGAGAAACCGCCGCGGGATCAGATTCCGTCGAACCTGGCCGCGGTGGCTGGGTACATCCTGACGCCGGACATCTTCGGCTACCTGGAAGAAACGCAGGTTGGTCAAGGCGGCGAGATCTGGCTAGCCGACGGCGTCCAGAAGATCGCCGAGCAGGGCAACCTGTACGCGCTGGAGTTCACCGGCCGCCGGTACGACGCGGGAAACAAAGGCGAGTACCTCCAGGCAACGGTTGACCTGGCGCTAGCGCACCCGGACCTCGGCCCCGCGTTCCGCGCCTACATAGAGGAGAAACTCCGCCAGCCGGTCGCGCCTTAAGCGGCCAGGCCGAAGGCCTCGGCCGCGGTGTCGGCTATGGTGCGGCCGATCGCCATTGAAGACGTCGCGCCGGGGGACGGCGCGTTTCGCACATGGACCACGCGGTTGGTCTGCGTGTTGAACACGAAATCGTCAACCAGGGTGCCGTCTGGGCCGAGGGCCTGGGCGCGCACGCCGCTCGGGCCTGGCAACAGGTCCGCCAGCGTCAACTCGGGGACATAGACCTGCAGCGATTTAAGAAACGCCTCTTTGGAGAAGTCGCGGACCATCTCCTGCATGCCCGTCTGCCAGAACTTTCTGGCCAACTTGAGGAAGCCGCGATACGCGAGCGCTTCGCCGAGATCACGCGGTCGTAGATCCAGGCGGCCATAGCCTTCGCGTGAAAATGCCAGGACTGCGTTGGGTCCAAGCCAGACTGAGCCATCGTCCATCCGCCTGGTGAAGTGGACCCCCAAAAACGGAAACGACGGATCCGGCACCGGGTAGATCAAGTTCTTGGCCAGGTAGCGACGGTCTGGCCGCAGCACCCAGTAATCGCCTCTGAAGGGCACGATGCGCGGGTCAGACGGTCCGCCGGAGAGCCTCGCAACACGGTCGGCGTGCAGCCCGGCGCAGGCGATCACGTGCTGGGTCTCGATCTCGCCGGCCGTCGTCTGCAGCATGACGCGTCCTGGACGGTCCGAGATGGCTTGCACGCCATAGCCAGGGAGGACTTCTCCGCCGGCGGCGACGACATCCTCGGCATACGCCTTGACGACGCGGTTGAAGTCGACGATCCCGGTGTTGGGCGACAACAACGCTTTGACGCCAACGCAGTGCGGCTCGATCTCGCGCAGACGCTCTGGGCCGATGATTTCGAGGCCTTGGACCCCGTTCGCCAGACCACGTTGCAGCAAGTTTTCGAGGCGTGGGACTTCGGCCTCGCTGCTGGCGACGATGACTTTGCCGCAGCGATCGGTGGGGATGCCTTTTTGCTCGCAGTAGGCGTAGACCTCTGTCTGGCCCTGGACGCAGAGTTTGGCCTTCAGCGAGCCGGGCGCGTAGTAGATGCCGGAGTGCAGCACGCCGCTGTTGTGGCCAGACTGATGCTGCCCAACGGCTGGTTCCTTATCGAGGACCGCCAGCCGCAAACGCGGATAGCGGCTGAGTAACTCGCGGCTGACGGCCAGGCCGAGGATGCCGGCTCCGATCACTACCAGGTCATAGCTACGCACAGACTCACGTTAACGCGTCGGGTCGTCCGCGTTTCGCGTTTCCGCGCGCCGCCAGCCGCGCCGCCAGCAATCACGGTGCCGACGGTAGACTTCGGTCATGGTTCATACGCGGCGGCTGCAGTCCCGCTTTGCCACCTGGTTGGGCGATGGCGGCGAATCGGCTGCCGATCGAGCTATCTCGAATCCGGCCTCTCGCGGCGCCGGCTTCGACATGATTGGCTTTGGTGGCGGCCAACCAGCCACCGAGTCCTACCCGCTCGAAGCACTCCAGCGAGCCTACTCGCGCGCCATCCTCGAAGACGGTCCACGCGTCCTGCCTTACGGCCCCTCCGAAGGTCTGGCCGCCTTACGTCAAATCGTCGCCGAACGCCTCGCCAAACGCGGCATCGCCATCCAGGCCGACAACGTGGCCATCCTGACGGGCTCATTGCAAGGCCTGCACCTCGTCGGCCGCGTCACGCTCGACGCCGGCGACACGATCGTCACTGAAGCCCCGACGTTCATGGGCGCCCTGGCCACCTGGGAACACCAGCAACCAACCTACATGACTATCCCCGTGGACGACCACGGCATGCTCGTCGACGCCCTCGAGCACTCCCTTAAGCACGCCGAGGTCAAGCCGCGCTTCATCTACCTCCTGCCGACATTCCAGAACCCGTCCGGCGTGTCGATGACACTGAACCGCCGCCAGAAGCTGCTCGAGCTGGCGCACGAGCACGACCTGCTCATCATCGAAGATGACCCGTACGGCGAGTTCTGGTTCGACGAAGGCACCTCGCCCGTCCCGCCGCTGCGCTCGCTGCCGGGCGCCGAAGACCGCGTCGTCTACCTCGGCACGTTTTCCAAGATCCTGGCGCCGGGCATTCGCCTGGCCTACGTCGTCGCCCCCCCGCAGCTCCTGCAGGTGCTCATGCGAGCCAAACGCGGCGTCGACTTCCATACCGATACGCTGCTGCAGCAAGCGGTCGTGCACCTGGTGCGGGACGCCGATTTCGACTTCGAGGCCCACGTTGCATCCGCGCGGCGGCTCTACAAAGCGCGCCGCGATGCAATGCTCGACTCGCTCGAATCAACCTTCGGCGGTGGCAGCGCACAGGTAAAGTGGACCCGCCCTGGCGGCGGCTTCTTCCTGTGGCTCGACCTGCCTGAACACGTCTCGGGCCAGGCCGTAGTCGAAGCAGCGGAAAGCGAGGGCGTCGCCGTCTATCCCGGCTGGATCTTCTATCCGAACCACGACGGCGGAACGAATGGGCTCCGGCTGAGCTATTCGAACGCCACACCAGAACGCATCCACGAAGGCGTCGCTCGACTGCAACGCGCGATCGCCGCCGTCTCCTGATCGATGCGCGCACTGCTCCTGACGAACGAGTACCCGCCGCACGTTTACGGCGGGGCGGGCGTTCATGTCGAGTTCCTCAGCCGCGAGCTGTCAAAGTTGATGGACGTCGAGGTCCGCAGCTTTGGTGACCAGCTGAGTGATGCAGAGCACCTGAAGGTTCGCGGCTATCCGGAACCATCGGGGATGACCGCGCCGGACTATTTGAAACCGGTCTACGGGGCAATGGGTCGCAATGTGGCCTGGGCGGGCACCAACGTCGAGGCCGAGATCGTGCATTGCCACACCTGGTACAGCTACCTGGGTGGGATCCTGATTGGCAAAGGCTATGGCCTCCCGCTGGTGGTGACGGTCCATTCGCTCGAGCCGCTGCGGCCGTGGAAGCGTGAGCAGCTGCGTGGCGGCTACGACCTGTCGGTGTGGGTCGAACAAACCGCGCTCGCAATAGCGGATGCAGTCATCGCGGTCTCGAAAGGGACGCGCGACGACATCTTGCGGGTCAGCGACGTGCGGCCAGAACGGGTGCACGTCATCTACAACGGCATCGACACTGACCTGTACCGGCCGGTACGTGAGACTGATGCCCTGGAGCGCTACGGCGTCGACCCGAGCAAACCGATCGTGCTGTTTGTCGGGCGGATCACGCGCCAGAAGGGAATCATCCACCTGGTGCGCGCTATTCGGTTCATCGACCCCGCTGCACAAGTCGTGTTGTGCGCGGGGGCGCCTGATACGCCACAGATTGCAGCTGAAATGGAGCAGGCTGTAACGGCGGTGCAGCAGCAGCGGGACAACGTCATCTGGATTCAGGAAATGCTCCCGCGCCAGGCGATCATCCAGTTCTACAGCCACGCGACGGTCTTTGTGTGCCCATCGATCTATGAGCCCTTTGGGCTCATCAACCTCGAGGCGATGGCGTGTGGCACCCCAGTCGTCGCCAGCGCCGTCGGCGGCATCCCTGAGGTGGTGGTCGACGGCGAGACCGGACTGCTCGTGCGCCTGGAGCAACAACGCGAGGCACCGTTCGAGCCGCTCGACCCGGCGAAGTTCAGCGCCGATCTCGCCACGGCGATCAACCGCTTATTAGGCGATGCGGCGCTGCGACAGCGCATGGCCAGCTCCGGGAGAGAGCGCGTCGAGAAAGAGTTCGCCTGGCCAGCCATAGCGAAACAGACGGCTGAGCTCTACGCGTCTCTCGTTGGCCCGGGCAAGAGCTAGGCGAGAATGGCTTGGTCGGCCCCGACTGCCCGGCGGAGGTCGGCTTTGACCTCGTCGATCGAACGGTTGCCGTTGACGCGCCGCAGGATCTTCTGATCGTCGTAACGGGCGACCACCGGTAGCGTGTCTCGCAGATAGACCGCCACGCGGTTGGCTACGACCTCGCGCTTGTCGTCGGAGCGCTGGTACAGCTCACCCTCGCACATGTCGCACGCGCCGTTCTTGGCCGGCGGATTGAACAGCTCGTGGAAGGTGGATTGGCAGCGCCGACACATCCATCGCCCAGCCAGTCGCTCGACCAGCACCTCGGGCGGCACCTCGACGTAGATCGCCGTGCGAATGGTCCCGCCTCGCTGCCTGAGCCGCCCGTCGAGCGCTTCCGCCTGGGCGATCGTGCGCGGAAAGCCATCGAGCAGTGCCCCAGCCACGGCATCGGCCTTGTCCAGGCGATCGACGATCATATCGACCACCAGGGCATCAGGCACCAGGTCGCCCCGCTCCATGTACTCCTGAGCCGCGCGGCCGAGCTCCGTCGCCGCTTGCCGATGTTCGCGTAACAGGTCGCCGCTCGCGACGTGCGGCACCTGGAGCGTGGCAGCCAGGAACCGTGCCTGTGTCCCTTTACCGGCGCCGGGCGCGCCCAACAGCAGCACAACCTCGTCGTGCCGTTGCAACCCCATCGTTGCGTTCCTCCCTTAGCAGCTAGGCGTATGTTAACGACTCCGACACTGCGGGAGTTAGCCAGTTTGTTTGCGAAAGGTATCGAATTGGTTGATATCGGCGCTCCCAGCAGGAGGCTCGCTGAGATCAGCCGCCGTACGCCTCGTCGACCAGCTCGACCACATGCTTGACGTCGCTGTGCAGGCCGGCCCGTCGTACACCACGTTGCAGCTGCATCATGCAGCCCGGGTTGGCCGTGACAATCGTGCCCGCACCCGTTGAAGTTATGTCGACCATCTTCTCGTCGAGGATGCGCGTCGACATCTCACGTTCCGTCAGCATGTACAGGCCGGCGCTGCCACAGCACAGATCCGGATGGGCCATGTCGCGCAGATCGACCCCAGGCAATGCGCCGAGCAATGCCCGCGGCGCGTCTTTGATGCGCTGAGCATGGACCAGATGGCAGCTCTCCTGGAGTGTGACGGTCCGCCGGACGGTACGCGTAAACGGCTGCAGCTCGATGCCAGCCAGGAATTCGGTCACGTCGCGCGTGAGTCGAGCAAACTCGGCCGCGCCGCTGTCGTCCAGCAGTTGGCCGTACTCCTTCATCGTGGCGCCACAACCAGCCGAGTTGACAACGATGGCGTCGAGCCCGCGGCCCAGAAAGGCGCGCACGTTCTGCCGCGCTAGCTCGCGCGCCGCGACCTGCTCACCGCCGTGGACATTCAGCGCCCCGCAACAGACTTGCTGGCGCGGCACGTGGACTTCGCAACCGTTGTGCCGCAACACGCGCAGGGTAGCTGCGTGGACCGGGCCGTAGACCAGCGGCATCACGCAGCCGGTGAACATACCTACGCGATAGCGCGTCTCACCTTCGGCTGGAAAGACCTCCCAGCGCGGCTCGAACGGCGGCGGCAGCGGCGGCAGCAGGCTTTCGGCTTCGGCGTGCCCCTTCGGCAACAAGCCAGTCGCGCGTACGAGCCGCTGCAGCCCGAGCCGCTGATACAGCCGCAGGGCGCCAAACATCAACCGCAGCCGAGCGCGATGGGGTAATAGCTCGCGAAAGGCGAGGCGGCGAAAGACGCGCTGACCGAGGGGCAGTGAGGCTCGCTCGTACAACTGGGCGCGGCCAGCTTCCATGATCCGTCCAAAGTGCACGCCACTCGGACAAACGCTCTCGCAGTTGCGGCAGACCAGGCATTGCTCGATGTGAGTGCGATACGCGTCGTTGGGCTCGACGCGCCCCTCAGTCAGGGCCTGGATGAGGTGGATTCGGCCGCGCGGCGACTCCGCCTCGTAGCCGGTGAGGAGATAGGTCGGACAATTCTGCAAGCACAGGCCGCAGTGCACGCACTGCGACAGGTCAGCCGCCGCTGGCTCGGTTCCGACGACGGTCAAACCCACAGGCCTTCGGGCACGAGTGCTGGCATGGCGCCGCGCTGTGGCAGTCCATGCCCAGAGGCCAACGACGGCAAGACTTTGCCCGGGTTGAAGCGGCCGCTCGGCTCGACCGCACTGCGTACGCGGCCCATGACCTCCAGGTCAGCGGCGCTGAAGATGAGGGGCATGAAGTTGATCTTCTCCAGACCAACGCCATGTTCGCCCGTAATGGTCCCGCCGGCGTCGATGCAACGGTTCAGAATTTCGTTGCCTGCCGCCATCACCCGCACGAGTATGCCCGGCTCGCGGGCATCGAACAGGATCATCGGGTGGAGATTGCCGTCGCCCGCGTGAAACAGGTTGGCAATCGGCAGATCGTAGCGCTGACCGATCTCGACGACGTGGGCCAGAATCTGGGGTAGCTTCGTCCGTGGCACGACTGCATCGTGCAGGTAGTAGTTGGGCGCGATGCGGCCCATCGCGCTCGCGGCGCCTTTGCGGGCGGCCCACAACTTCGCCCGAGCCTCGGGCGTGGCTGCCAGGCGAATTTCCAGCGCTCCAGCAGAGCGACATACCTCGTCGACGACCGAAGCCTGGGCCTCGACCTGCTCGAGCAAGCCATCGACTTCGACCAGCAGGACTGCTCCAGCCTCTGGCGGATAGCCGGCGTGAAACGCGGCTTCAATAGCCGACAGCGCCAGGCGGTCCATCATCTCCAGCGCCGCCGGCACCAGGCCGCGCCCAATCAGGTTCGATACGGCTTCACTAGCGTCTTCAACCGACGTAAAGACAGCCAGCGTGGTGCGGACCGCCTCGGGTAACGGCAACAGACGCACGGTGACTTCGGTGACGACGCCGAGCGTGCCTTCGGATCCGACGATCAGCCCGGTCAGATCGAGACCGGGCCCATCAGGCGATTTGCCGCCCAGGCGCACGCCGGAGCCGTCGTGGAGGACGATCTGAACGCCCAGAATGTGGTTGACGGTGACGCCGAGCGACAGACAGTGCGGCCCACCCGCGTTGTTGGCGACATTGCCGCCGATCGTGCTCGCTTTCTGGCTGGAAGGATCGGGAGCGAAGAACAACCCATACGGCTCGGCAAGCTTCGAGAGATCGAGGTTGACCACGCCTGGCTGGACTACCGCACAGCGATTCGCCTCATCGATCTCCAGCACCTGGTTGAACCGAGCCATCGAGATAACCAGTCCACCCTGCGCCGGTACGGCCCCGCCCGAGATGCCTGTACCTGCCCCACGGGCAACGATCGGCACACCTGCAGCCTGCGCCGCGCGAACGATGGCCTGAACTTCGGCGGTCGAGCGTGGCAGTGCGACCAGGTCGGGCATGCCGCGGTCAAGGCCGTAGTCGTACTCGTACATGATGACGTCTTCGACGCCGCTGTACAGGGAAGCCGGGCCGAGTGCCGCGCGCAGCGTCTCGGCCAACGTCATCGGTGGGCCGGCGTGGGCGTGGCCAGGCGCACGAATGGACGGATGGCCGCGGCGACGTCGTCGATCTGGTCATCCGTGTTGTAGACGTGCGGCGACAGGCGGACGCTACCAGCGCGAACCGCGGCCTTGATCCCGCGATCGGCCAGTGCTGATCGCACGCCTTCGGCGTCTTCGACCGGCACGCTGACCAATGAGCCCAGCGGTTGGGGCAGGTCGAGTCGGGCAGCCAGTCGACGCGACAGCCCGACCACGTCACTGAGAAACCCCTGGCTTTGCCAATCGACCAGCAACGCGAGCGAAATCGCGGCGCCAGCCCAGGAGAACCAGGCCAGCGAGACGTCGAAGCGGGCTGCATCGTCAGCGATGTCCAGCGGGCCCCCGTAGTAATGGCCGTACGGGTTGGCGGTGCTGCGCCAGTTCGCTAGCAGCGGCGGCACCGTATCCCAGTGCTGCCGCGCGACGTACAGAAACGCAACGCCACGCGGGCTGAGCAGATGCTTGTACGCCGCGCACACCAGGTAGTCGACGGTCTCTGTCAGAGGAACGAACGGGACCGCATGGGTCGCATCGATGAGCGTTTTGGCGCCATTGGCGCGCGCAACCGCGGTGATCGCCGCCAGATCGGCCGCTCGGCCAGATTGCGATTGGATCAAGCTGCAGGCGACCAGCGTGGTCTGTGGTCCGACGCTTTCGGCCAACCGGTCGAACGGCACCTGGCGCACGGTCGCGCCGCGTTCACGCGCCGCGACCAACAGCGGGAACAGGACCGAAGTGAACTCATCGTCAGGTGCGACCACCTCATCGCCCGCACGCAACGTCGCGGCGACCGTGCCGACGCCGACCGACGCCGATGGCACCAGGGCGACGGTCGACTCATCGACGCCGATCAGCCGCGCGAACGCCGCGCGACACGTTTCGCCGCGCTCGTCCCACGCGCGGACCCAGTCGGCAGTTCCCGCTTGCCAATCGGTAATCGCCTGGTGCATGGCCTCGACCGTCGGTCTCGGGGGCAAGCCGTATGTCGCCGCGTCGAGGTAGATCGTCTCGGGCGCCGGATCGAACAGGCTGTGAATCGCGTCGAGACGGGCACTCATGTGCATCATCTTAAAGGCTCGAGTCGCCCTCGACGCGGACAAGCACGTGCACGCCGTCACGCAACGTACGGCGCAAGCCGTCGACGGTGGGTGCACCCTGCATGTCCCAACGATCGACAATCAAGGTGCCGATGTCATCGATTTCCTGCGGTCCCACGACATGCACCACCGCCTCGACCGACGCCTGACCACCCGGCACGGCGAGCCGCACCCACGGGTCGGACCGCCAGCGGCGCGCCTTCACCGAAAAGCCGAACGTAAACAGATAGACAACGCCAGGCGGAGCAATAACGAACCAGGTCGGCACGGTGCCGCGTGTCGCGCCTTCTCGCGACGTCACGAGCACTTCGTCGTGTTCACTCAGCGCGCTTAGAAATTCGGCAGGCAGCGGCGTCACGCAGCGTCACACGGCTTCACAGCATTGTGAAGTGTTGCATTCGATCGATCCTGCCGATAGATTTAAGCACGAGGCGCTGACGGAGACAGCGCCGCCTCGACGATA
>DASYKL010000143.1:0-2291 GCA_035995405.1 Chloroflexota bacterium | reverse complement strand
CCTCTGCATGGATACGGCTTCGTCTCGGCGCACTCAATACTTGTGGACTTTCCTTCCTGAAGGCTTTGGGATCAGGCGCCGGCATCGCCTCCGAGGAGTTCGATACCGAGAAGTTCGCTGATGGTGACGATTTCGCCGCAGCCATTGCATTCACCACCGATGCCTACTTTTCGGCACCACAGGTTGCAGGAGCTACATCTCCGGTCACCGAGGAGACGTTCCTGGCAGCTCGAACACTCATAGACCGTCTGGGCGATCAGCCGGTGTTCGCGCCGCAGCTGATCAGTGACGTCGGCGAGCGTGGCGGTGTCCGCCTGACGGCTGCGGAGTCGGAACGCTTGCTGACGGCAGCGCGGTTTGCAGAAACGGCCGCGGCCGACGGGCTGGAACGGTGTGCTACACACCGGGCAGGTCGACAGAGATTGGCTATCGTTACGCGTATCGTCACACACGGGGTTCGCGCTCATGCCGCAACCGCCGGTTCGAGATCGGCAGCATGGGTATCTTTGAGAAGGAGCTGACCATCCGGGAACTGGTGGCCGGCTAGCAGCAGCTTGAGTTGGTTGGGAGCGTTGATGCCACGCCAGTTCAAGCTCAGCCGCGTCACCAACTTGAAGACCAGGTAGAGCGCGTTCTCTCGCACCCGCATGCGCTTGGTAGCCTGCGTGCGCAATCGGACGCCGGCGAAGATGGACTCGATCGGGTTACTCGTGCGCACGTGCACCCAATGCTCTTGTGGGAAATCGTAGAAGGTGACGAAATCGTTCCAATCACGTTCCAGGCAGGCAGCCGCTTGTTCCTGGCCCTGGGCTCGCAGCCGAGCTGCCAGCGCATCACGCTGACGCTCGCACTCCTGGCGGCTCGGGGCTTCGGCGAGTTGGTGCAACTGCTTGCGTGCCGCTGGCCACAAACGCTTGGGCAGCTTGTCGACGACATTCAATGTGCGGTGATTCCAACATCTCTGATGGCGAGTGGTGGGGAAGACCTCGGCCAGCGCCGCCCACAACCCCAGCGCGCCGTCGCCGATCGCCAGCAGCGGCGCCTCCTTGACGCCGCGCGCCTTCAGTGAGCGGAGCGTCTCGGCCCAGGCGACGGTGCTCTCCCGATAGCCTTCTTCCATAGCCAGCAGCTCCTTGTGGCCGTGCTCGTCCACGCCCAGCACGACCAGGACCGCGGTCTTGTCCCGTTCATCACCGGCTTTCAGATATAAGCCGTCGGCGAACAGGTAGACGTAGCGTCCCCGCAGCGGTCGTTTCTTCCACGTCTCGTACTCCTGCTGCCATTCTTCTTTCAGCCGCACGATGCTGCTGGCCGACAACGCCGCGGTCTCGCCGACCAGAGCACGAAAGATGGGCTCGAAATCACCACTCGCCAGTCCCTCGAGATACAGTCGCACCATCAGCCGCCCCTGTGTCCGCGAGCGCCGCTGATAGCTGGCCACGATCTCGGACTGGAACCCGGACGGACTGACCTCCTTCGGCACATCGCTTACGCGCGGCAGGCTGACCTCCACGGCGCCCATGCCGACGCCGATGCTGCGTTTGGGCAGGTGCCCGTTGCGGTAGCCGCGCGGCTCGTCGGTCCGCTGATAGCGCTGACGACCGAGAAAATCGTCGACTTCCTTTTCGAGCGCTGACTGCAGCATCTTGCGAGCTCCCTCGCGCACGATCATCTCGAGTACGTCGTCTGGCGCGGGCACTGGTGCGGTCGGTGACAGAACCTGATACGGTTTCAACACGGCGTAACCCTCCTGAAATTGACCCGGGTGACCAGGTCGGTTGTTTGAACACAGGAAGGCTACGCCGCTTCTCTCCACCCTTCCGAGCGAGCATCGCCGGCAATTTCCACAAGATCAGACATTAGCTCCAGCCAGGCGTGCGCCTGGCTGTCCACCCAGAGCGCAGGCGACATCGAGCAGCAGCGCGTGTTGGGCATTCGTACGCCGGGCGTGCGGCGCGGCCAACTCTGGCAGTCGCTCCGCGAAGATGGCACGTGCGCACCGTCGGTTACTGCAGAAGAAGCGACGGACCTCGACGCGCAAGGTCACGCTGTGGCCGCCCCACGGCAGATCAGCCAGCGTGCGTTGATAGCGGCTGTGGATGCGGGCCGATCGGCGCGAGCACAGTGGACAACATGCTGTGCGGCGGGTTGTGGCTAGGACGAGAGTGAGACCTGCATCGGTAATGGACGCCTGGTCAACGTGGAGACCATGCAGCTGCGGCAGCAAAGTAGCGATGAACATTCTGAGAGACATGACGAGCCTTGGGGAATACGCGGCACACCAGCTGGCG
>DASYKL010000142.1:0-14456 GCA_035995405.1 Chloroflexota bacterium | reverse complement strand
TACGTCCATCTGCAATTGCAGTTGTGGGATGTTGCGGCTGCGGCCGTCATCCTCCAGGAAGCTGGAGCGATCATCACGAGTGGCAGCGGCGGTTCGTGGCTCTATTCAGACGGAACCTACCTCGCCAGCAATGGCCGCCTCCATGGCGGCATGCTGCGGCTGCTGCGCGCCGCGCTCCCTGAGCTTGGCGCACAGCACACAGACGACTAGCCGAGCGCCTGCAGCAGCGTTCGCTCGATCAGACTCTGAGCAATATCGACCTTGTAGCTGTTGAGGCTCATTGGCCGTGACACGGTGCGAATCTGCGCGGCGGCCTGCTTGGCCACGGCTTTCACATCCTGGCCTTTGAGCGCCGTCTCGACGACGGTCGCGCGGTATGGCACAGGTGCAACCCCGCCGAGGACGACGCGGCCATCGGTCCATTTGCCGGCGGCATCTACCGTAAACGCCACCGCGACGGACACCACCGCGAAGTCATAGACCTGGCGGTCTTTCAACTTCGTCCAGGCCATCCGTGTCCCTGCCGCCGGGGTGGGGATGGTGACTTCCGTCATCACCTCGTTGGCTTTCAGCAGGTTCTCCGTGAGCACGTCCTCACGTGGCCCGTGGAAGTACGCGTCGAAAGCGACATCCCGCACGCCGCTCGGGCCAGCGATTTTCGCCGAGGCGTTCAGCGCCAACAATGCCGTAGCGCTGTCCGAGGGATGCACGATGTAGCACAGCTCGCCCCCGATGATCGCGTGGTATGTGTTATCGCCGGTGACGGCGTAACAGAAGTCGCCGCCCTTCTTGTAGCAAGCGAAGTCTTCCCCTCTGAAAAACCAGCAGCGCGGTCGCTGATTGATATTGCCGCCAAGTGTGCCGAAGTTGCGGATCAACGGCGAGGCGATCGTCTTGGCCGCTTCCGAGAGCAACGGAATCGACTTCTGAACGTCAGCCGATTCGATGATGTCGGTCAACGTTGTCGCCGCGCCGATGGTCAGGCCGGTGCCGCTCGACTTGATGCCATGGAGATCCGGAATCGTGGTGATGTCGACCAGGGCTGTCGGCAGCGGCATGCCCTTGCCCGTTACCCAATCCTTCAGGACGCCGCCGACCAGGTCGCTTCCGCCGGCGAGCACCTTGCCGCCGACGCCCAGTTGATCGAGCAGCCCCACCGCTTGTGGGACGCTCGTCGGTTCGTGTAAGTCAAAGCCTTTCATAGCGTCACCCTCCCCTTCTATGCGTTCTTGAGGGCCGCCAGGACCCGCGCTCTGGTAAGTGGCAGATCTTCCACCCAGACGCCAATGGCGTTGTAAACGGCGTTGATGATGGCCGACGCGGGCGTCGCGATCGGCGGCTCGCCGATACCGTGTGCGCCGAACGCGCCGTAGTTTTTCGGCTTCTCGACAATGACCACATCGACAGGTGGCACGTCTTTGATCGACATGACTTTGTAGTCGAGCAGGTTGGGGTTGAGCGGCACGCCGGTGGCTTTGTCGCGCATCAGAGTCTCGGTCAGCGCCTGGCCGATGCCCATGATGACGCCGCCCTCGATCTGCTGCTTGACACCCATCGGGTTGATCGCTCGCCCGACGTCGTGGGCCGCGGTGTACTTCACGACACGAATCGAGCCAGTGCCCGTGTCAACCTCGACTTCGGCCACGCCCGCGGCCCAGGCCATGCGAGCCCAGGTTGTTTCGTGGATGTGGGCGCCCTTGCCGATGATCGGGTTGCCCGCGAACGAGATGACGTCCGCGATCTTGACCTTCTTGTTCTGATCGTCCTTGTAGACGATCACGCCGCGCTGGACATCCAGTTGGTCGGCCGTGACCGTGACGGTCTCAGGCGGGTTCTTGCGTTTGCCGTCGTCGACCAGCTTGCGGACGGTCCAATCCAGCAGCTGCGTTTTGGCGTCCTGGGCTGCTTCGAAGATGCCCCAGCCAGCGGAGATGGTCTGACGACTACCGGCGGTGACGCCAGTATCAGACGTCGTGTCGGTGTCGACTTCGTGCGAGATCCGAATACGGCTGAGCGGCAGGCCGATGACCTCGCCAGCCATCATGGCCATAGTTGTGCGCTCGCCCGGGCCGACCTCTGCCGCACCCGACACGACCGTCATCGTGCCGTCCGAGTTGAGGATGACCATGCCCGTCGAAGGCGCCCCGCCTGCGCCGTGGACACACGAGTGAGCCGCCATGCCGATGCCGTGGAACACACCCGGTCGCACTTCTTTGGCTTTCGCTGCGTGCCACTTCTCTTTCCAACCTGCTCGATCGGTTGCCTGGACGATGACCTCTTGCAGACCGGAATTGTTATAGGGCTGCTTGGTGTCCGGATTGGCTTCCAGATTGAGATTTTTGAGGCGCATGTCGAGCGGGTTCATGCCGATCGCGTACGCCGCTCGATCCAGGAGTGGCTCGCGGGCCAGTGTGTTGTTGGGATGCTCCGTGCAGCGCAGCGAGCTGTACTTGTAGCTGTTGGTCATCACGGTGATCTCTTGCTGCCACAGGTTCTCGATCTTGTACATGGCTTCGAGACCCGTGGAAAACGCCGCGCCACCAGTGCCGCGCTGCGCACCCGCGTCGCCGATGTTCTTGCTCGAGTAGGCGACGATGGTGCCGTCGCGCTTCACGCCGATCTTGCTCTCGTTGCGGACGGGCGTGCGATGAGTCCGCGTGATGAAGTCCTCAGCCCGCGTGTTCATGGTCCGCACCGGCCGGCCGGTCATCCTGGCCATCAGCAGAGCGTGAATCTCGACCAGCGTCGGGTCACGATGGCTGCCGTAGCTGGCGCCGACATAGCCAGGTGTAATCACCCGCACCTGTGACTGGTTCAATTTGAGCGCTTGCGAGAACGTGTTGCGCGCGCCATGGGCATGGCGGAAGGTGCCAATGATCGTCGCGTGATCACGGCCGTCCGAGTTGTAGTCCCACTTGGCGATGACCGTCGTTGGCTCCAACGCTGCGTGGTGCTCGGCAGACCGCGTGGTGACGTTTTCCAGCACGACATCAGACGACGCAAAGCCCTGGTCGGGGTTGCCGCGGATTTTTGGCGGCGTGATGTCCAGGATCGTGCCGTCGAGTTTGTTGTCCCATTGCTTGGGTGTTGACGGCTTCATGCCATCGATGTGGTCGAGGACCGCCGGCAGCACCTCGTAGTCGACATCGATCAAACGAGTCGCTTCGTCGGCGATGTGGTCGGAGGCAGCCGCGACCACCGCAATGGGCGCACCGACTTCGAAGATTTCTTCGGAGAACAGGAAGCGATCAGGTGGACCGCTGCCGATGCGTACGTCCTTGTACAGGTCAGGCAAGTTGCCGCGATGCAGGATGGCCACCACGCCAGGAAAGGCTTCCGCTTTGGTGGTGTCGATGCGCTTGATGCGCGCATGCGGATGGGGGCTGCCCAACGTCTTCATGAACAGCATGCCCGGCTGGGTCATGTGTTCGCTGTACTGGCCAAAACCGGTGACGTGGCCGAACCCATGGATGCGCGGCGCCGGCTTGCCGATGATCTGGAACGGCCCCTCAGGGATGGGCCGCGGCGGAGCCGTCTGAGCCTGCGCGGCCACGGACATCTTGCTACCGAAGCGGGCCATCACGGGCCCCAACAGATCGGCGTTTTCGGCCGACATGATGTGCCATTCGTTCGATGCCAGGACCTGTGCCCACTCGCCATCGGACAGGCTGGCCGCGTAGTCCAGGTCGAAGGCAACTCTGAACGCGTCGACCCTTTGCAAAGCCATAGTGAATCCCTCCCCTTACTCGGCTAGCGACGGGTCTTCGAGCGAGCCGCCAGAACTATCGGCGCCACCACTGATGGTGATGGTCTGTTCGCCACGCATCTCGGCTGCCGCCGCGTGCACCGAGTCGTAGATCTGCGGGTACTCCGAGCAGCGACAGATGTTGCCTGCCAGCGCTTCGGCAATATCGTCATTTGACGGGCTCTTGTTGGTCTGCAGCAGTGCGTAGGTTGACATAATGAAGCCGCGCGTGCAGATGCCGCACTGGTAGCCGCCCATTTGCCAGAACGCTTTCTGAATCGGATGCAAACCAGCGATGCCTGGGCCAGTGCGGATGCCATCGACGGTCGTGATCTTCTGGCCGCGGCCGAGCCTGGATGCCAGAACCGTGCAACCGTTCATCGGCCGACCATCGACCAGGACGGTGCATGCGCCGCACTGAGCGCGATCGCAGCCGAGATTCGAGCTCGACAGGTTCAGCTTGAAAACCATGGTTTCCCACAGGCTTTCGCGCACGTCGACGGTGACTGGCATTGCCACGCCGTCGATGTTCAGGTCAACGCGCCGCATGCTGAGCGGCAGCGCACCTGTTGCCGCCTGCTGTGCCTGGCTCGGTGCGGCCGCCGCGCCCGGCTGCGCAACGGGTGCCGCCGGCGCGACGACCGCTGGTCCGCCTGGCTGTGTGATGACGGTACCTGGCTGCGTTTGGACCGCTGGTCGCGTTGCGACGGCGATCCCACCCGCGACAACCGCGCCTACCGCTAAGCCGGCCCCTGCCCCGGCCATGAACTCGCGGCGGGTGACAACCGGCCGCAACTGCTCAGATGAGTCTTGCGACGTAGAGTCGCCAGGACCCGGATCATCGATATCCGACATTGCACGCTCCTGGGCGCCGGCCCCCGGCCGGCGCACCCCCTGATTAACGGAGCCATTCTGTGAGGGCAGCGTATAGCTGTCAACTCAGTTGGACAGCGCTTGACGCAATCGCTCCCCGCTGAGCCAGCCCATATCACCGAAACCGCCAATCAGGCGGGCTTCCTCGATCTCCAGCTGGTAGAGCCGAAAGTCAGCCAACGCGGCGTACTCAGCGGCGGCGGGATGCAGGGCCACATAGCGCTCCCGGGCTACGGTGACCGCTTCATCCGCCAGCGGAACGACCCGTCCGAGGAGCGTGACCCGCGCGCCAGCCTGCGGGTCGTCTCGGCTCGCCCCGGCCTGGACGAGTAGCGACGCGCGCGGGTCGGCGCGAACGTTGCGGGTGTGCTCGGCCAGGTCACTCAACAGCAGCACCGGCTCGCCGCTGTCGCTCAGCGCGTACGGCGCCACAGAAGCAAAAGGCCAGCCCTCACGCCGCGCCGAAAGTGTCGCCAACACGCCCACCCGTTCCTGGTCGAGCAGCTGCCGCAGTGTCGCGCTCAAAGCGTCACCGCTCGTTGATTTTGACCGATTGTCGACAGTCGCGCGGCGCGAAGCGCACTAGCCTCAGGTGGGTTTGTGCTTCAGCGCCGCGGAGTTGATGCAGTACCTCAACCCCGTCGGCCGCGGGCCATCTTCGAACACGTGCCCGAGGTGTCCGCCGCAGTCGCTACACATCACCTCGGTGCGGACCATGCCGTAGCTCCGATCGCTTTCGGTCCCCACCGCGGTGTCGTCGGCCGGTGCCCAGAAGCTGGGCCAGCCCGACCCCGACTCGAACTTCTCGTCCGATCGGAACAGCGTCTTGCCGCAGCCGGCACACACGTACTCGCCTGGCTCTGTGGTGTGCGCCAGGGGTCCCGTAAACGCGCGCTCGGTGCCCTTCTCGCGCAGCACGTGGTACTGCTCCGGCGTCAGCTCCTGGCGCCACTCCACGTCAGACTTTTGCACCTTGTTACTGCTCATGCTGGTGAGTCTAGCCCCGGCGGGCAACGTACTCACGTAACCCAGCGAGCAGACGCGCATGCGGCGCATGCTGCGCGGGCTGCGCTACGCGCTCAGGCCAGACCAGCACCGAAGACGCGACCAGCACCAGGACCGCGAGCGGCACGACCAGGTCCCGTGTCGAGGTCGGAGATGTTCCCGTGGCACCTGACTCGGCCAGCAGTGTGCTCAGCAGGCGGGCGTCCCCGACATAGGTCACCAGACGTGCGATGCGACCACCTTCGATCGTTACTTCGATGGCCTCGTCGAATATGGCCGGCGGCGACCCAGCCACCGTCCGGCGCACATTCTCCGACCACGTCGCACGCTTGCCGACCACGTTCACAGTGCCGACCGTGTACGTGTCGGAGAGCCGATAGGCGATGATGCCGCGGACGGCGTCGCGGCCGCTCCAGCCGATACCCACGCTGCTGCGCAGCTCCGGCTGGTCGCCGAAACAAGCCATCGCGGCGTCGAGGTTGCGCGCCTGGCGGGCAGCAATGAAGCGCTCGACAACCGCCGCGGTATCGGTCGCCGGCCCTGGCGGCTGCGGCGCACACGCCGTCAGCGCCAGCAGCGACAGCGCTGCCGCCGCGACGCCCAAGCGGAAACTCACGGGTCAGCGACGGCGTACGACATCGGCGCCACCTCGTCGACAGATGCGCCCCGCCAGTGCCAATGAGATAGGCCATCCCAGACGCGCTCGCCCGAGTCCTGCACCTGCTGCTTCAGCGCGAGCTCGTCGATGGCCACTGCGCGCTTGCCTTCGACCAGGGCGCGGCCCGCCACGATGATCGTGTCAATGTCGCTGGCGGAGCCGAACTCGACGAGCGACTTGATCGGATCGTGGACCGCGCCGAAGTGCAAACCACGGAGATCGACCAGCACGATGTCCGCCTGGGCGCCAGCCGCCAGTCGTCCCAGATCTTCTCGTCCGAGCGCCCGCGCCCCACCCAGCGTCGCCGCGTCGAACACATCGCGCGCCTGACCCACCCGAAAGCTGCCTTCGGCGAATCGACACATCAGTCCCGCCAACCGCATTTCGTGGATCAGATCTTCAGGGAACGTGTCAGTCCCCAGCGAGACATTGATACCCAGCGTGCGATACCGCTCGAGCGACTCGAGCTTGATACCCATTTTGGCGTACTTGTATGGCGCATGCGCGACTGACGCGCCCGAATCCGCCAACAGCTGCAGGTCATCGACGTACGGGTAGTGAGCCCACGAGTGGTGCGCATGAAACACGCAGTGCCCCAGCAGTACGTCTGGTCGCAAAAACCCGATATCGCTGAGCAGCTGCAGCGGCGTCTTGCCGTGCTCGCGCAGAATCCGTTGAAACTCGACCATGTTCATCGCCGCGTGCAGTGAGATGCGCAGCCCATGCTCATCGGCCGCGCGTCGAGTGGCCTGGAGCAGCTCGACCGAGCACGTGTCGAGCTGTGCCGGGTACAGCATGCAGCGCACTCTTCCGTCGTATGTGCCGTCGTGTTGGCGAGCAAATGCCACGGCACGGTGCAGGCCCGCCTCCCCAGAGGACGGATCATCGTCCCACTGAATCCGACCGGCTTCGTCGAACACATACGAGTACGACTTGAATGCCGGGCCGATATACGCTCGAGCGCCGACATCGCCTACCAGCTTCGCGAGCTCAGCGCCGTTGCGCGAGCCGATGTCCAATACGGTTGTCGCTCCGCCGCGAATGGCCGACCACAAGCCGTACAGCTGCTCCACGTCCGGCCGCGTCGCACCGCGAGCGTCTTCGGCGTAGCGCCGCGGGACTGCATAGGCATAGAAGTTGGCGCCGAAGTAGTCGGCTTTCGTCTGATCGAGAAAGAACGCGTGCGGCGCATTGGTTCCCAGGTGCAAGTGCGTGTTGATCAGGCCGGGCATGATCAACATGCCCCGTGCGTCAATGGTCCTGTCGACCGGTCCAGGAAACGGTGGTCCGACGTGCACAATGCGGTCGTCCTCATAGACGACCGTCCCATTGCGGAACAATTGGTGGGACCGCCCGTCAAAACCGACAACCCAACCACCCTCGATGGATACACGCACGACAGACAACCTCCAGAGAATCTCGGTCCGCTAGCTCGGGAAACGGGGCGGTCGGCAACGTCTGATACCAGTACGCCACCGACGCCAGATCGCACTGCAGCGGTAGGTAGCGTCCATCGCGCCGCCAGCCAAGCGCTTGCAGGGTCACCCGAATCCGCCTCCGAAAGCGGATCGGATCGAGAATGTGCCAGCGGTACATGCCGAAGCGTGTCTGCGACCGGTACAGGCCGTCCGGTTTGAGCACCTGGTGTAGTCCGAGAAACGGCGTTGTGTAGGTCCGGTACGCGTCGTCGACGGCCCAGTCGTATGCCCCGCCAAAGTAGTCCTCGGTACCGGTTCCGCAAATAGTCGGAAAGTCGGTGTCGTCGTCGAGAAAGAACTTGATCTCGCCTTCGCCCCACCAGCCGCTGTTGGTCATACCGACCGCGAGATAGGTCCCGACGTACTGGCCCTGACCCTCGACTCCATCCAGTACCGCATATGGCGTTTTGTACGGCAGTGGATTGGTCCGCCTGAACTGCGCGTGAAAATACCCCGTCTCGTCGTCTGATGCAGCCAGTGATGACGCCAGCGCGTACGTGATCTGGTAGAAGCACACGAACGGCTCGCTTGCTCGGTTCTCGAGCGTGAACCGCGCGTGCTGACGGAACGGCATCGGCCAATAGCAGTTCAGGCCGTTGTTGGGATTGACCGCCACGGGCAGTGAGCTGAGCTGAGCGAACGGCCCCCAGCCCACCCCGAAGAAGTCACCCAGCGGCACTTCCACCGCCGGCTGGCTCTGGTCTTCCCAGAGGACGCGCAGAATCAGATCGCGGCTAAGGTGTTTGCCCGTGCACCACACGTGCTGGATAACGCCAGGGCCGTCGATCTCCGCCAGGGTGTACGTTTGGCCCGGTTCGATCTGGACTGCCGGCGACACTTTCCAGCCGACACCGAGATCGCGCGCCGCCGCCGCGCCAAGCCCATCGCTTGCTCGGCCACCACCGCCCGGCGCGCCTGAGACATTCTCCGCGCTGATCGAGCGTGTTTGCGCAGTCGACAATCTGGCCAGGTCGGCGAGTCCAGCAAGAGGCTGCATCGGTTTCTGCTCAGGGTAGCTGCGCGGCCGTACCCTGGCTTCGATCGGTCCATCGCCGTGGAATCACTGTTTGTCGAAACGCTCGATTTTGACCTCCCCTCGGGCCGTATCCATGGTCAGCGCTTCGGCTCGCCAAGGGCGCCGCTGGCTCTCTGCCTGCCGGGCCTGTCGGCGAATATGGTCTCGTTCGATTTCCTCGGCGAGCGGCTCGGCTCGGAACGCTTGCAGCTGGTTGCCCTCGACCTGCGCGGTCGAGGCCAGAGCGCCGTCACACCGTTGGGCACGTATGGCTGGTACGCCCACGCTCGCGACGCCTTTGCCATCGCCAGCGAACTGGGTCACGAAAAGTTCAGCTTGATCGGCCACTCGATGGGCGCCGCCGTTGCCCTCGCCGCCGCGGCCAGCGATACCAACGCGCGGCTCGACCGGATCGTCCTGATCGACTTGTGCGGCGAGCCAGACCCGTCAACGTTGCCGCTCATCGACGCCGCCGTCGCCCGTCTCGGCTCAATCTACCCGTCCGTCGAGGATTACTTGACGCGCGTCAAACAGATCGGCACCGTCCAGCCGTGGAGCGTTTACTTCGAGCGCTATCTGCGGTATGAGCTCGTGCCAGCCGAAGACGGTGGCGTTCGCGCTCGTAGCAGCCGCGACGCTGTCCTGGAAGACTCGGCCGAATTTTCGCGACAGGACATCTATTCGCTGTGGCGCTCGCTGTCACAACCCGTGTTGCTGCTGCGCGCAGCGCGCGAGCTGCTGCCCGGGTACGGCCATATCGTGTCTGCGCCAGACGCCGCGCGCTTTGCCGCTGACGTCCCCAGCGCACGCGTGATCGAGATCGACGCGAACCACTACGGCATCATCACCGCCGACGCCAGCGCCCAGGCCATCGCCGCGTTCTTTGGCAACTAGCCTTTTGGCAGCAGGCTGCTTGGCAGCAGACCGCGCACATAGCCGATCTGGCCGATGTGCTGCGCGCAATCGTCAACCACGCTGACCAATCGCACCCCCAGCGTCACCGGCGGATTCCAGTTGGTATCGACCACACGGTCCATCTCGCTACAGCTGATCTCGTTCACGTACTCCACCGTACGTTGATGAACGGCCGCGTGGTAATCGAGCAGCACCGCTGCCCCGGACACTCGAAACGCCGCGACGTCGGCTGCCGAATGGCCGTAGCCCGTGTCATCAGCATCCGCCGCCCGCCCAAACCGGCCAGCCCAGCCACCGTCAATCCAAGCCTGCGGCCGCCCCGCCAGCGTCGAAATGTGGTCGTCCTGGACCCGCGTCAAATGCCACGCGATCCAGCCAATCGAATTTGCTTCGCTCGACGGCCGAAACAGCAGCTGCTCAACCGACAACCCCCGCACATGCCGCCGCAAGTTCTCATCCACCCGCGACAACCCATCGAGCACCAGGTCTTTGCAGTCCATGCCCGTCCAGCCCCTCAAGCCTACAGCGCCATTTGCTGGACGGTTATACTCGTCGGGTCGCGGGCGGTAGCGTAGCCTGGTATCGCGCCAGCATGGGGTGCTGGAGATCGGAGGTTCGAATCCTCTCCGCCCGACCAAACGCAGCGCGCCGATCTCGATTTGCCCGTTCCTTTGTGTAGCGGGGCTGTATACCTTGTGGTCGTGGAACGGTCACCCTCTGCCGACCGACAGAAGAACAGCCAGGCTGGCGCCATCGGTGGTGTTGTGCTTATTGGGCTGGGGGTGCTGTTCTTACTCCAGCAGGCACTTGGCTTCGACGTGGGCCACTATGCCTGGCCCGTGTTCATCATCCTGCCTGGCCTGGCGATGCTTGGCGCCTTTGTTTTTGGGCCGCGGGGAGCAGCGGGGTTGGCGGTACCGGGGTGCGTTGTTACGACCATTGGCTTGATGCTCGCCGTGCAGAACGCCTTTGGCCTGTGGGAGACGTGGGCGTATTCGTGGACGCTGATCGTGGCTGCCGTCGGCATCGGACTCACGCTGCAGGGTGAGCGGCTCGGGCAGCCGAAAGTGGTGCGTTCGGGGATGTATCTGTTTGAGGGCGGGCTGCTCGGCTTCATCGTGTTCGTCACGTTTTTCGAGCTGATCCTGGACATCAGCCACTTTGGGCTCGGCCAGTTGCGCGGCCTGCTGGGCCCGGCGGTGCTGATCCTGGCTGGCCTGTACCTGTTGCTGCGTTATCGAACTCGGCCTGCCTCAGACCTGTAGCGCACGGTATGGCTCGAACAAGCGGCAAGCTTTTTCGACGAGCGGCAAGACCTCGTCCGGAGTCTGCGCAAAACGGCGCAGGTGGACGCGCACGACCGTGATCCCGGCACCTGCCATGGCCGGCAATTGTTCGAACGTGCGCTCCAGCGAGCCGTCCATCTCGCGGATACCGTCACACACGTCCAGGGTGGCCGGATCGCGGCCAGCTTCGATGTAGCGCTGGCGCAAGACGGCAATCGCCGACGCTTTGTCGTCCAGCGACATGCGCAAGCCGCCATACGGCATCCAACCGTCGCCTAGCTGAACGACTCGGTCTATATTCCGCGACGTGAATTTGCCACCGAACCACACCGGGATGCGTTCCCCCGCCGCAGGCCGAGGCGAGCAAAACATGCCATCGAAGTTCACCGTGGGACTGTGAAAACTCGCTGGCGCACTTTCCCATAACGCCCGACACGCACCAATGTTGTCTGTGAGGTTCTGGCCGCGCTGCTCAAAGGGAACGCCCAGCGCGTCGTATTCGTCGCGTTGCCAGCTAGCCGTAACGCCCATGACAAAGCGGCCGCGCGACAACGCGTGCAACGTCGCGCCCGTCTTGGCCAACAAGCCGGCAGGTCGCAGCGGGGCGATCACGATGGCCGACAGGATCTTCACCTGAGCGGTTGCTCCAGCCATGGCGGCCAGCGTCGACAATGCTTCGGGCTGCGGCTGCTCGAGGTGCTGGGTCTCCCAGCCTTGGCCAGAGTGCAGCGCGTTCAGGCCCATCAGCACGTGCTCGGTCACGTCGACGAAGTCGGCGCCCGCGTGGTCCGCCGCTCGCGCCACATCGAGCAGGCGGTATTGCTCATGGGGCGCATACATGGCGCCTTCGGCCGTCAGACTCAATCGCACGCGCTCAGACCGCCACGGCCATCCCGAGCAGCTCGAGCGCGTTATCGACTTTGATGCGTTGTCGGTCGGCATCGGAGAGCCCGGGCACTGCCGCAAGCACCTCGAGCGGCTGCTCTTCGCCCATGTCGAAGGGGTAATCCGTGCCTAGCAGAACGCGCGAAGACCCCATCCGCTCGACGACGTGCGCCACATTGCGCGGGTCATACACGAGCGCATCGACCCACAGCTGTTTGAGGTAGTAATCCGGTGGCTGAGGGATCGTTTGGGCTTCGGGGCGAACCTCGAAACCGTGAATCGTGCGTGGAAAGTACGACGGCAGGTAGCCGCCACCATGCGCGGCGACGATCTTCAGGTTGGGGTGGCGTTCGAGGACACCGCTGAAGATCAGATGCGTCAGCGCGATCGTCGTATCGAGCGGATTGCCGATCACGTTTGAGAGGTAGTACTTGCTGAGCCGTCCGCCCAGCGTCGAGCCAGCCGGGTGGAGGAAGACGAGTGCGCCAAGCCGCTCGGCGTTGGCCCAAAACGGCTCCAGGCGATCGTCGCCGAGCTCCATGCCTTCAACAAACGTCCCGATCTCCACGCCGCGCATGCCGAACGCGTTCATGGCCTCTTCTGTTTGACGCGCGGCGAGCTCGGGGAACTGCAGCGCCACCAGTCCGAGTCCGATGAAGCGGTCGGGTCGCGCCTGGCACAGCTCGGCGATCAGCGTGTTGGCAGCTTCGACGACGCGCAACGCCAGGTCGTGTTCGGCCCAGTAAGCGAAGTTCGGCATGTGGCTGACGACCTGCATGTCGATGCCCTGGCGGTCCATGGTCTCCAGGCGTACGTCGAGGCTGGTGAACGGCGCGCGATAACGGGTTTCCATCAGGTGCTCGTTATGCGGATTCGGCGGTCCGCCATGGGCGGCGGTCAGCTCGACGAGTTTGGGCGACAGGGCGTGGGCGTGGACGTCAATAGCTCGAGGCGGCACGCGGGTCATGGTAGGCCGCCAGGTCGTATTGGGCCGAGTGATTCGGCATCGCCAGCGCCGCGGCTGCGCTGCGGCGACCTACGACGAGGCATAGCGACCGCGGAGGTCGTTCAGCCGAATCTGGACGATGTCGTGCAACAACAACGGCAAGTGCTTGCCGACGTTGAACGTGGATTCGGCGTGATAGGTCGTCGTCACGGGCATCTCGACGATCTTCGCCCCCAGCTTGCGCGCGAGAAACAGTACCTCGATATCGAAGGCGAACGACCGAATCTGGGCCCGGCTGAACACGGCCAATGCCAGCTCGCGCCGAAATACTTTAAAGCCGCACTGGGTGTCGCGAATCGCCGACATGACCAGGGCGCGTCGGGTGACCTGGACGAGCGCGCCTGCCAGCAAACGCAAGATGCCCTCTGCCGCCGCGTACTCCGATAGCTCGCGCCGCCCGGCGACCAGGTCTGCGCCCGCATCGATGTGTCGGAGTGCTTCGGCGAGGTACTCGGGCGCGACGTTCATGTCCGCGTCGACGTACGCAATCCTGGCCCCACGCGCGGCAAGGACGCCAGCTCGAACGGCACCGCCTTTGCCCTCGTTGGGATCAAGCCGGATGATCGTTGCGCCGCCCCGCTCGGCCACGGCGGCTGTCTCGTCGCGGCTGCCATCGTCGACGACCAGGAGCTCCCACGCATACGGCCGTCGGCTGAAATACTCCTGCCATCGGGCGAGGGTTGCTGGCAGCCGCCGCGCCTCGTTGTACGCGGGGATCACGATCGACACGTCGACAGGTTCAGCCATCCTGGACAAGTATCATGCGCCGGCGTGGCTATCTCCGCGAGCGGCATCGAGCAAGCTCTGGCGCCCAGCATCGCGGCCCTGGCGCGCATACCCCAGCCCTTCCGAGTGCTCGACCTCGAAGGTCGGCCGATCGGCTTCGAACCGCAACTGTCGGCCGATGAGCTGCGGTCGATGTACCGCTGGATGCTGTTCGGTCGACAGCTCGACGAGCGTGGTCTCCAATTGCAGCGTCAAGGGCGACTCGGCGTGTGGGGTCCGATGGTCGGCCAGGAAGCGGCGCAAGTCGGTTTGGGCCAGGCCATCCGGCAGGGCGATTGGATCTTCCCGTCCTACCGTGAGGCCATCGCGCTCAGCATGCGCGGTCTCGGGCTGACCGATCTCTTCGCCTACTACCGCGGCCTGTACTGGGTCGCTAACCCGCTCGAAACGGGCGTGTTCCCCGTCCAAATTGTGATCGGGGACCAGTCGCTGCACGCCGTCGGCGCGGGGATGGGCTTCGCGCTACAGAGGCAGCCGCACGTCGCGGTGGGAGTCGTCGGCGACGGTGCAACGTCGCAAGGCGACTTCATGGAAGCGCTGAACTTCAGCGGCGCGTTCAACGCCCAGACGGTGCTGTTCGTGCAGAACAATCACTGGGCCATCAGCATGCCGCGCGACCGCCAGACGGCCAGTGAGACCATTGCCCAGAAGGGTCTCGGGCATGGTGTCACAGGGGTGCTGGTCGATGGTAATGACGCGCTCGCCGTCTACGCGGTGAGCCAATGGGCCATCGAACACGCCCGTAGCGGCGCCGGACCAGTACTGGTCGAAGCGCTGACGTACCGACTCGGGGCGCACACGACG
>DASYKL010000141.1:0-4118 GCA_035995405.1 Chloroflexota bacterium | reverse complement strand
AGAATCGTCTGGCAGAGTTGAACAAGAAGAAGAAAGAGAAGAAGGCGCAGCCGGGTCGTTAGTCGTAGACGTCTGTCGCCGGCAGAGCGTGCAGCACGAGCAGCAGCAACAAGGTGCCGAATGCCGCCACGAGCACGCTGGTGCCGTCGAAACCGGCGATATCGAGTCCGAGCGTCACGCTCGCAATAAAGCCGCCGAGCACGGCCCCGAGGACGCCGACCACAGCATCGCCACCGAGCACACGCCCCCGAGCACCCCACAGCCAGCCGCCGAGCAGGCCACCGACCAGTCCGACTGCCAACCAGACCAGAATGCTCATGTCGAGCCGATCACTGACGCCGCCCTGCCAGTCGCGCAGCGAGGTCGCGACACGTGCTGGCCTGCAGCACCAGGTTGCGCGAGGCGTTCTGCAACTGAGCCCAGAGCGGCCACGTCGGTTGATCTTTGTGTGCAGTCGCCTCGGCGCGACTGAGCGCGTGCAGCCGGCCGACCGTTCGATTCGCCAGCACTGCCAGGGCGAGCGCGGCAGCGTCGGGCGCCAGACCGTCGGTCAGCTGCGTCAACATAGTGTCCACCGTGGCTTGCAGGTCGATGCTGCCGTCCTGGGTCACGCGTCGCCGCCTTCGCCGCGCGGCTCGGCCCAGCTTGGCGATTGATGCGGCTGGTGGCGTAACCACGCTTCGCCGGCCTCAGTGATGCTGACGATGCGCTCGTCGCCGATGAGCGGCGCTTCGATCAACCCATCCCACTCCAGGTCGTCAAGCGCTTCGGGCCGAAAGCGCAAGCGTTCGACTGGGCTCAACATGGCCAGCAGATCGCCTTCCGGCAAGCGCCGCCAGCGGACGAGTTTTTCCAGCACCGCCCGCTGCACGGCCGGGTCGTACATCTGCCCAGGCACGGGGCGCAGTATACGGAGGCTCGGGCTCAGGATGGCCGTCGCATGATGACCCCCTGAACACGCCCATTGGTCGTCGGCTGGGGCGGCTCTTTGCGGCTCAAGTACAACCCCACGCCGAGCAGACTGGCACACTTTTTCAGCGCATCGGTCGACGCGCCTTTCAAATCGAAACCCAGATCGAGTGGCGCACCGGTGCTGCGCGACCGTCGCAGCTTCTGGCTGCCGAACTGCTGCCGGACGACGGTTCGTTCACCGACCTCCGCCACCAGTTCGCCCAGTGCCCAGGCCTCATCGGCTTCCGGGTTGACGTCGTGGCGCAGAATGCGAAAGCTCCAGCCGCCTACCCCGAGGACTTCGTTGAGCCGTCGTGCGACCTGCTCCCCCGTTACGTATTTCAGCTCGACACCACCGCGCACGTCGGTGAACACCGCTTCGAACGGTGCCGCGAGCTGCTCATCTAGTTGGAACATTTGTTCTAATCGTACGCCGCTATTGGGCCCTCCGCAACATTTATTCGTCGCCTAAGATGGCGCCGCGCGGATGCACGGATCTGACAACGTCTTTGACTGGCTGCTGGCCGACCAGCTCGCAGCTTGCGCCCATCCGGCCAGCGTCCCGGAGCTGCGCGAGGTCCTTCTCGCACAACGCATTGGCCGCCTGGTCAATCTCGACGAAGAAGCAGATACGCCCGAGCTGCTCGAAAGCCTGGGCGCTGACGCGGTGCACCTGCCCGTCCCGGACTTCACGCCGCCAACTCAGCAGCAGCTTCGCCAGGGCGTCGCCGCGATCAGCACCGCTCTGGCTGCCGGGACTCGCGTCGTGGTCCACTGCCGCGGTGGGCTCGGCCGCACCGGGACGCTCCTGGCGGCTTACCTGGTCACTCAAGGCCGCACGCCGAGCGCCGCAATTGCTGAGGTTCGAGCCGCGCGACCTGGCTCGATCGAGACACAGCAGCAAGAAGCGGCGGTGCATCGCTTTGCCGACGATCTGGGTTCCTAGGCGCCTGCCTATACTCGTGTCATGCCCTCGCTCCTCGAGCGACTTACTGCCGATCTCAAGGACGCTATGCGCGCCGGTGAACACACCCGCCGCGACGAAATTCGCGGCCTGATCTCCATGCTCAAGGCCGAGCAGCAGACCAAGCTCACCCGCGCATTGTCCAAACAAGGCCTCATCCTGCACGGTGACAATGCGGTGCTGTCGCCCGAGCAGCAGGCCGAAATCGATCATCTCCGCGGCACGGTCGCACTCAGCGACGACGAGGAGCAGGCCGTGCTCGCCCAACGCGTCAAGCAGCACCGTCAGTCGATCGATGGTTTTCTCAGCGGCAAACGCGACGACCTGGTCAAGACCGAAGAGGCACAGCTCGCCGTCGCCGAAGCCTACCTGCCACAACAGCTCGACGCGGCCGCGGTCGAAGCGGCAATCCAGGAAGCGCTCAGCCAGACCGGTGCCGAGACTGCCCGCGACCAGGGCAAAGTCATGGGCTTGCTGTCGGGACGGCTGCGCGGCAAGGCGGACATGAAAGCCGTTTCGGCCCGCGTTCAGACGCTGCTGGGCCAGCCGCGCTGATGCCCGGCCGTGTCGCCGATAAAGTGGCCGTAGTCGTCGGCGGCGGCCAGACGCCAGGCGAAGGTCTGGGCAACGGTCGCGCGACCGCGCTGCTGCTCGCGCGCGAAGGGGCACGCGTCGTCGTGGCCGATCGAGTCCTCGCGTCGGCCGAAGACACTGTGGCCATGATCGCCGCGGAAGGTGGCGAGGCGTTGGCCTGGCAGGCCGACGTGACCGACGAAGCATCCATCAAGCGGCTCATGGATGCGACGGTGGAGCGCTACGGCTATATCCATATCCTGCACAACAACGTTGGTGCGAGCATCGCGCTCGGCGACGCGCGGGCCGACGAAATGACCGTCGAAGCCTTCGATCGCAGCTTCGCCGTCAATTTCAAGAGCGCCTGGCTAGCCGCCAAGCATGCGCTGCCCGTGATGCGGCAGCGGGGCGGCTCAATCGTCAACATCTCGTCGCTGGCCGCCTGGGAGGCGTACCCGCTGGTCGGCTACAAGACGATGAAAGCCGCGTTGTTAGCGCTCACATCCAACCTGGCCGCGGCCAATGCCCGCTACAACGTGCGCTGCAACGCCATTCTGCCTGGCCTGATGAATACGCCCATGGCCATCGAGGCCCGCGTCGCCCAGGGCACGCCGCGAGCCGACGTCATCGCCGCCCGCGAAAAACGTGTCCCGCTCGGACACAAAATGGGCACCGCCTGGGATGTCGCATACGCGGCGCTGTTTCTGCACTCGGACGAAGCCGGCTTCATCAGCGGCGCGGCCCTGCCCGTAGATGGCGCCGCCGCGGCCAGCTTTGGCAGTTACGACTGAGTAGCGTAGCCGGACCGTCGCGCCGACGGTACGATGGCGGCGTGTACTGCCCACAGTGCGGCCGGACCGTCGCCGCCGATGACAAATTCTGCAGCGGGTGTGGGCGCGGCTTGACGGCGCAAACGCCGCAACAAGTCACCTCGCCATCTGGCGCAGCCACTGGTCAGCGCGGTGTGCTGCCTGGCAACGTCGACACGCCCGCACAGCCGGCCACCCGTCAGATCGGGTACTCCAGCCCTCAGGTGATCGTCATTCGCTCCGGCAAGAGCGCCGGCCTTGCCGCCGTCCTGTCGTTTCTGTGGTGCGGCCTTGGTCAGATCTACAACGGTCAGATTGGCAAAGGGGTGGCGCTCATCTGCGCCTACGTGGTGTCCTGGTTCCTGCTGTTCATTGTGATTGGCTTCATCACCACGCCGCTGCTATGGATTTACGGTATGGTCGACGCCTACCGCACCGCCGAGCGGCTGAATCAGGAAGCTGGACTGTCCTAGCGGACTGCAGCCGCACGAGCTACGAATACGGATCTCGCTCTCCAGGATGATGTCACGGACCGGCGATTCGTCGCCGTTCAATCGCTCGATCAGCAGCTCGACAGCCGTCCGACCCAACGCCTCCGCCGGCTGCGCGGCGCACGTGAAGAACGGTTCACCAGCCACGATTTCGACGTCGTCGAACGTGACCACCGCCAGGTCGTGCGGTACGCGGAGCCGCAGCTGTCGCGCCGCATCAATCAGGCCGAATCCAAGAAAGTTATTCGCGGTCACCACAGCAGTCGGACGCTCGGTCGCCGGGTCCCAATCCGCCAGCAACGTCACTCCAGCCCGATAGCCACCCTCGCG
>DASYKL010000140.1:0-3991 GCA_035995405.1 Chloroflexota bacterium | reverse complement strand
GCGTCGGGCGAGCCAAGTGCGGCAGCCACGTCGGCGCACGCATCCCAGACTGAGGCGCGAAATGGGCCGTTGGCAAGCGCACGTTGGCAATAGACCTCGGCGCCCTGGGTATCCCCGCGAGTGAGTCGCAAGCGCGACAGGCGTAGCCATGGCAGCGGAGTGGCGGGCGCGCGACGGGCCGCTTCCAGCAGATCGGGTTCTACGCGCGCGCCAGCCGCTGCGTCGTTGTTGCGCACGGCCACCTGCTGCCAATCGAGCCCGGCCATCCGCGGCAACTCTTCGACCCACGGCGTCCACGCCGCGGCCACCTCCTCGGTCTGGGCGGCGACGGCATAGGTCTTACCCCGCGCCGCGCCATAGAGTGCGTCGGCGATAGCAGGTGTCGCCAGCAGCGGCACCAGCAGCACCCCGGCGCACAGTCCCGCGGAAACGGGCCATCGGCGCACTGTGCCGCGTTCGACAAAACGCGGCGCGAGGCTCGCCGCCAGGCCAAGCACCAGCCACAACACCATCGTGCTCGCAACGGTCTCGAATGCGAACATCGCCTCGACCACGTGGCCGACCAGAGCCGCCAGAATGGCTGCCGCTAGCAGACCTCCAGTACGCTGCTGCGTTGCGCGCAACATGCTGTGCGCTGTGACGACCAGCACCCCGATCAGTGCCGTGACACCGAGCAGCCCCCCTGCCAACCACGTGTCCAGTAGCAAGTTGTGGGCACGGTCCCACTCCTGGTTCTGTGTCAGACGGACGGTTGCTTCGCCGCGCTCGAGCACCGCGCGCTGCGTTTCTGGCCCGAAGCCAACCACAGCGCGGGGTAGGTCGGCCAGGGGTAGGCCGACGGCATCGCGCCACACGGTCAACCGCTCCACGGACGAGTCGCTGGGGCGAGCGATAGTCAGAAAACGCTGCAGCCCTATCGTGCCGCCGGTGCCTGTGACAGCAATGGCTAGCGCCAGCGCCACGACCATAAGCCCTAGCGCTGCCGCGACTTCCAGGTGGCCAATCTGGCGACGCGGCCTGGCGACGACGGCGAATGTCAGCAGTGCAGCGCCGAGGCCCAGAATCGGGCCGCGGATCGTCGCGAGCAAGGTGACCGCACACACCACCAGCAACACCGCCAGCCATGCCCCGTACGCGGCCGGCGCGTGCCGGCTCGCCGCGGTTATCACGCGGTACGCGGCAAACGGCGCGACCAGGACCAGGTAGCCGCCAAGAAACGTCGGTGAGCCGAGACTTGAGCCTGGCGCGCCCAATGTAGTCCAGGTGACCGGGTCCAGATCGATGCGCTGCAGCAGAAAATAGGCGCACGGAACCACAGCGCCGGCGACCAGCATGCTGATCGCACGCTCGCGACGCGATTCGTCGGCGAAGAGGTCGGCGCCGCAGATCAGAAATGCACCGCCCGCGGCCAGGTTGAGCCAGCCTAGACCGCGATCGAAGCTGCCGAAAAAGCTGAGCGCAGGCTCGATCGAAAATGCGGTTGAGAGTGTGACCGCGGCTAGCAGCAGCAGACCACTTCGGACGATCGGGTGGGCGCTGACGTCAGTGGCGACTGCTGCTCGCTGCGACGATCGACGGGCCAGCCACGCCACGGCAATGACGACCCCGCCAACCCGCACGAGACTGGTCTTGAGCGGCTCGAAGGCGAGCTCGCCGAATGGGTTGAACGCCGCTGGCACTGCAACCAGCAGCAGGAGCCACGTGGCCTCCGCCACGCGAAGCGCCAGCCCGCGCTGCACCGGCAGGTGAAGGACACCTGCCACTGCAGTTATGGACTGGCGTGCTGCGCCGGGAGCGTCAGTTGCCAGCGTCGGCGGTTGCTGCGGCCAGATCGTTTATGTCGGCGACGGTCATCAACGCGGCATCGTCGTCAGTCTCGACAGTAGCCTCGTCGCCATCGTCGGCTTTGCAGTCGCCGGAGCGGGCGTGCACGTGATTGTCGTCGCCGCAGCCTTTGCCAGGCCGAGACTCGTCGGTGACGCGAGCTGGCTTGGTGACGAGATCATCGTCATCAGCATGGCGCTGCTTGTCGGCGTTGGCGTTGCTATTGCCGTTGTTAGTGGCATGATTGGCGTTGTTGTTGTTATCGCCATTTCGCTTTTCCTGCGAGACAACAACGGCGGGCTGCTGTTTCTGGTGCACGGTGTTGGTCGTGCCACTGTCACCACCGTGTTCTTTGCCACCTCGCTCCGCTGCCAGCGCATTCAGTGCGCCGCCACCGAGCAATAAGCTGGTAACGGTCAGTGCAGTGACCCAGACCAGTCCTTTGCGTCCAGACATTCCGACCCTCCCTTTGATAAGCCCTTTGGGGGATGCTCTATGAACGAGTCGCGCGGAAGGCCTGTTATGGCCGCCGATTCACGCTTCGACGGCGATTTCGTCACCAATCTGTGTCTGGTCAGCGGCGCCCACTGGCAGCTCGATCGCCCATTTCGATCCGACGAAGAGCGGTCCGAAGCGCCATGGTTTGATGCTCCGCAGCACGTGCGTTACACGGTTCTGCTTGTCGACATGGATCACGTCGAGCGGGATGTGCATGAACCACATGTGGATACCGCCACCTGGCTGCAACACCAGGCCGTTGCCCGCCAGCAGCTCACGCCGACCCATCAGGCCCCAGAAGCGGGTCCACATGTTGTCGGCCAGTTCGGCCCGTTCAGCCAGCGTCGCGTTGCGGGTCCGATTGACGACGCGAACCAGGTGCATCAGCCCATAGCCCTCACGGGTGATAGCGGAACACGCGGAACGTGAGGCCATCAGGTGACGGCAGCGTCTCCGTCACCGTAAAGTGCTGGGCCAACGTCGCTTCAACATCAGTTGGGAAAAAGTTATACGCGGTGAGCACCATCCCGAAACGGCCGCCGGCGAGCGCTTCCATCAGCGGTTGGCTTTGCCAGCGACCAAGGAGCTGCTCGGCGCGCAGGTCGATGGGCTGGACGTACACCGGCCGACCGTTGCGGACGGCAAACGCCGCCGGGTCGGCGATGAGGTCGCCTGGTTCGGCTCTGACGAGTGCATCGAGATGGCCGCCGATCGCCACGTCTTCCGCTGTTGGGGTGTGGCCCAACGCGCTCTCGGCGAGGAAGCCGGTGCCAAATCCGTTGGGCCAATGCGCCAGCAGCGCCAGCTGCGTCACCGCCAGCAACGGCGCAACCGCCGCCGACTGAGCGGGCACGGCTCGCCAGGCGAATGGCACGACCAGAGCGAGGGCGATAACCGGTTCGAGCAGGTAGTTCACGCTGCTGCCGCCGTTGCCGCTGCTGAGGGAAGCGAACAGCGCGATTGGCAAGTAGAGGGCGACAGGCGACGGCATACGACCCAGCGCTCGTCGCAGCCACCACAGCCCGGCGATCAGGGCTGGCAGGTCGAGCGCGACAAAGGTCCCGACATAGACCGCGCTGCGAATGGGGCTCATCGGGTTGGCCGCGTTCCCCGTTAGTACGTGGCGCACGAACTCGCCGTTGGTGGCGCTGTTCAGCGCCACCAACGCCATCGCGCTCGGCACGCCGACCAACACCAGGAAGAGGGCGGCCCGTCTCCAATCGCGCAGCCCATAGGCCAGGCCGACGGCAACGGTCGCCGTGATAGCCGTCTGTTTGGTCCACAGCGCCAGGCCGCACAGTACGGCGGCCAAGAACACCCCACGCGTACCGCCCACCCATTGGGCGGCGACGACGCCGCCGACTGCCAGCACCAGCGCCAGCAGATCGACACGGGCGTAACCTGCCCAGTCGTATACAAACGGTGACGCGGCGACCAGACCGACCGCGGCCACCATGGGCCATACGCCGCCGCGGACCCGCCACGCGTTCCAGGCGACCAGCCCGCTCACGCCAATCAGTGAGACCACCGACAGCGCTCGGCCGACCCACAAGACGGGCCCGCTGAGCGGGACGAGTGCGCTCCACAGCCACGGAAACAGGGGCGGGTACGGCGAGCGGACCATCGGGAACTGCTGTAAGTCGACGTACAGGCTCTCCCCCCGGCTGAG
>DASYKL010000139.1:0-4664 GCA_035995405.1 Chloroflexota bacterium | reverse complement strand
CCGCCGCCCGCGCGGCGTCATCACCGACTAAAACCAGCACCTGGCCCTGCACGTTGGGGTGTGGCACGACTGGTCGCTTGCCGAAATACGTGTATCGCTCCGCATCGGGGTGCAGCACTGGCGCGCCGTCGGCCAATGCATCCTCAATCGTGGCGACTACCGCCAGCTCGTCGTACTCGACCTGCACCAGCTCGGCAGCGGTTTCAGCCGCCTGGCGCGTCTCGGCCGCGATCGCCGCCACGCGGTCGCCGATGAACCGTACCCGGTCGCGAGCGAGCACCGGCCAGTCCTGCAGACGTCGACCAAATCGCGCGTGCTCAGGCAGATCGGCGCCCGTCAGCACGGCTCGCACCCCCGGGACGGCGAGCGCCTGCGACACGTCCACCGACCGAATCAGCGCATGCTGAAAAGGGCTGCGGACGTAGACGGTATGCAACATGCCGGTCTGCCGCACGTCGCCCGCATAGCGCGCTCGCCCGGTGACTTTCAGGTGGCCTTCAACGCGGTACTCGGGCTCCGTGAAGAGGTCGGCAACGGCCGTATCGAGTGTCATGCCTCAGCAGCGGCGAGGATGCTGTCCACAATCTGGTAATAACCGGTGCAGCGACAGAGGTTGCCCATCATCCATGACCGAACCTCGTCGGCGGTCGGCTTCGGCTTTGCTTCAAGCAACGCCGTCGCCGCGATGAGCTGGCCCGGAGTGCAGATGCCACATTGAAATCCACCGTGCCGAATGAACGACTCCTGCAGCGGACTCAGGTGCTCGTCGTCGGGCGCCAGGCCCTCAACCGTGATCACCTTGGTGCCGTCGACCATCACCGCTGGCAGCAAACACGATGAGACAAGCTGCCCATCAACCAGGACCGAGCAGGCGCCGCACACACCGACGCTGCACCCTTCCTTGGTGCCCGTCAAACCCATGTCCTCACGCAGAAGATGCAACAGCAGGCGGTTGGCTGGAACCGTGACGCTGCGCGGCTGCCCGTTCACGATCACCTGAAGGGTGTGTTCACTCATCGCGCCTCCACCTTATACCGGAGCAGGACCCCGCCGTCCTCCCACGGCTCCACGTCTAGCCGCTGCACCGCGATGGCCAGCTCACGCGGTAGCCCTGCGCCATCGGCCAGAGTAGGGGCATTCGCCCCGCCAACGATCAGCGGCGCGACAAAGACCAGCACCTCGTCGACCAGGCCGAGTCTGAGCAGCTCGAAGTTGAGCGACCCGCCGCCTTCAACCAGAACCCGTTCGATGCCGCATTCGGCCAGCCGGCCCATGGCGACCGCCAGGTCAACGCGTCTGTCGCCCGCCGCGATCACTTCTACACCCCGCGCGCGCAGCGGCGCGAGGTCGTCTTCGCCGACGTCCCCTGGCGTGCAGACGAAAATCCTCGCCGAGCCTACATTCAGAAACCGCGAGTCGAGCCGCAGCTCAGCCGGTCGCGAAAGCACGCCCACTTTGGCCGGGTTCGGTGGCAGCCCCCGCGCCACGCGCTGGGCCTGCACATCATCCGCCCGAACAATCAGCCGCGGATCTTCACCGAGCAACGTCCGCCCGCCGACCATGACCGCGTCCACGCCAGCCCGCAGCAGATCAACTCGCCGCCGATCCGCGGCAGAAGAAATCGCCGCCCCAAGCCGCTCAAACGTATCGATCTTGCCATCGACGGTCGCTGCGACATTGAGAGTCACATGCGGTCGCAGCCCCTCCCAGCTCCCAGCTCCCAACTCCCAGCTCCCAGCCCCGCTCCCTAGTCTTCCGGCCTGAACCGATACCCGACCGCTGGCTCGGTCACGATCCAGTGTGGCCGGCTCGGCTCCCGCTCCAACTTCCTTCTCAACTGGGCGATGAATGTCCGCAGATTGTCCAGCGCATCCTCGTACCCCGACCCGAGCGCCGTCCGCAACAGATACCCGTGCGTTAAGACCCGGTCCGGATTCGTCGCCAGCACGCGCAACAGCTCGTACTCCGTCGGCGTCAGATGGATCTCTTTGTCATCCACCGTCACCCGTCGCGCCAGCAGGTCGATCACCAATCCGCCAGCCTTGATGATCGGCTCCTCGTCCAATCGCGCCTGATCCCGCCGCAGCGCCGCCCTGATCCGCGCCAGCAGCTCCTCGGTTCCAAAAGGCTTCGTCACGTAGTCGTCCGCCCCGGCGTCCAGGGCCTGCACCTTTTGCCCTTCATGCACCCGCGCCGACAACACCAGAATCGGTACACGGCTCCAGCTGCGTAGCCGACGGCACACTTCGACCCCGTCCAGACCTGGCAACGCGAGGTCCAACAACACCACGTCAGGTCGCTCCACGGCGCACGCCTCGAGCGCCGTCGTCCCGTTCGATGCCGATCGCACCCGATAGCCGTGGCTCTCCAACGCCGCCCGTAGCGAACGCAGGACGTGCGGATCGTCATCGACCATCAGGACGCTTGGTGAGGCTTCACCGCGCATCGGCCACCTCTGTGGCTACTACGTTAGGCACCAGCATGACAAAGCGCGCGCCTCCCATTGAGCTATCTTCAATATGCAGGTAGCCGCCCTGTGCTTCCGCCGCCGCACGAGCGATCGCCAGCCCGAGCCCAGTTCCGAAGCCACCGTCCTGCAGCCGCTCAAACTTCGCAAAAACGCGGTCGCGCTCCGAGTGCGGAATCCCCGGTCCGGCGTCATCCACTTCGAGACGAACACCGGCGGCCTCGATACGGCCAACAATAGACACGGGCGTGCCTGGCAGGGTATGCACCGCGATGTTCTCCAGAAGGTTGCTGAGCGCCTGGTCCAGGAGGCCCGCGTCGAACCGAGCCAGCGGCAGTGTGTCAGGCACATCGAACGTCATCGGCCGCTCGCCGAGCACCGGTGCCACACGATCGAGGACCGCCGAAACGATCTCGCCCAGGGCGTTCCATTGCCGATCGGGGGTAATGCCTGCCTCGAGGCGCGTCATCGCCAGGGCATCGCTGACGAAATGGACGAGGCGATCGGCTTCCGCTTCAATCGTTCCCAGCAGTTCATAGCGCGTGCCTTCGCTTAGCGGTGCCCCCGGATTGCGCAACGTCGAGACAGACGTTTTGATAGCGGTGAGCGGTGTGCGGAGATCGTGCGACACGGTCGCTAATGCCTCGTCGCGCGCATGCAAGGCATTTTCGGCTTGTTTCCGCGCGCCGTGCGCCCGCTGCCGTGCCACCCGCAGTCGGGCGTTCAGTGTGCCGAGCAGCATAGCCACAAAAATGAAGGCGACCAGATCAAGTGAAGTGCCGAGCGCCGTGACCTCAAACGTGTAAGGCGGGAACTCGAAGAAGAAGTCAAGGGCCAGGAATCCGCCGATCACCGACACGATAGCCGGGCCATACCCGCCCACGGAGGCCGTTACGGCTACCCCGGCCAGCAATAACAGCGCAGGAAGATCGACGGCGACCGGGTACAGCGGCAGCGAAGCCGCGGTCGCAACGACCACGCTAAGAAGGGCAACGGCGTAATTGAAGGCCCAGCGCCGCAACACAGCAGGATGCTAGCGCCGAAAGATCGCTGCGTAAGGGAGCGTGGCGATCTTTACGAAACCTTGAGGACCGCCAGAGGATCAGCTAGTCAGGTGGCTGTTGGCGCTGCGCAGGACGTGGCAAAGGTGCACACGTTGAACCCATCAGCATCTGCATCTGGCGCAGACGGCACTGCCAGCGGCGATCGGTTCGTGTCGACGAGGGTGATCGCTTCATTTGCTACAAGCGCCGCTGGATGACCATTCGTGACGCTCAGATCAAACCCAACCGTCGACAGACCGGGCATCGGCCCGACGCTCGCCTTGCCACTGCTGTCGATGACGACTGGCGTTTCCTCGATCCACTCCGCCGTCGCGTACGTCGATGCGTAGGGCGTCGTCTGGGTGAACGTCTGGTTCGTGGTCCGGTTGCTCAGGCTGATGGTCCACAGTCCAGGCGTGGATTCGGCGATGTCGACGCTGATGACATCGCCCGCATGCACGGCGACGGTAGTGATGGCGATGCTTGGCGCGGGGATGATCTCCCACCAGGCGCTGTAGCTGGCGTGTCCAGCGGCATCCACATCTTGCGACGTGCCGGCTTGAATGAGCGTGCCGTCCGTCACGGTGCAGCTGGCATCCACGCAGCCGCCGCCAATGCCAACCCAGCTGGCGGAGTACTCGGCTTCATTGGCCGCGTGCTGTGTAGCCGTCGGCACTGCCCACGTGCCGCTGATCTGATGAAACTGCGTCCCCTTCTCCAGGACGCCCTGGTTGTAGCCGGACCAGTTGTTCGACTGGTGTCCGGCCCCGACGCGCACGATTGGTCGATGGAATGTCACAACATGCGACGCGGCAGGCGTCGCGGGACTCACGCTCAAGAGCAAGAGTCCGGCCGAACACAAACGCCGAAGAAGCTGGCTCGTCATTTGCCATCACGCCAGCGCATGCCGCGTGCCGGGCAGCAACTTTCCAGAGCGCGGCGCGGTTACAGTTTCCACGCAATCACGTGAAGAGCCGTTCGCCAAAATGACCGCCGTTCGCATCTTGCCCGACCCCGCGGCGCTGGCCGACGCCGCCGCTCGGCACGTCGTTGAAGGCGCGCGCGCAGCGATCGACGCGCGCGGACGCTTCAGCCTGGCGCTCTCCGGCGGCTCCACACCCCGCGACCTTCACCAGCGCCTGGCCAGCCCACCG